>RPPD01000429.1 GCA_003818675.1 Spirochaetaceae bacterium | reverse complement strand
TCCAAGAACAGGGAATACAATTTGAAAAATCCGGGAAAGCATTTCATGGGATGTGAATAAAACCAATCCGCGGCCCTCAGTTATCAAAAGCACTTCTGTTATGCTCTTTGCCAGGTATTCTTCAAATCCAGGATCATCTGGCGAAGGCGCGTCTTCCGGAGTGGCCAGGAGAACCTGTTTCTGGTACGGAAATGGAGACGGGAATATATCCGTGCGGCATTCACGCGCAGTGAAATCCCGCAGGCCCACACGGGATTTCCAGTACTCAAAGCTCTCACCGATTGCAAGTGTTGCGGATGTAAAAATTACTGATGCATGCGGCTCAAGCACGCATTCCCGCATGATGGGTGTAATGTCCAGCGGGGTCGCCACAAACCTGATAATCTGTTCCCTGCGCGTTCCCCTGAAGGACTCAAACCAGAATATTTTCCCGGATTTGCCAGTGATCCCTGCTATTTCAGGCTGTTCCTGTTTTCCGGTTACGGATGCGAATTCTCCGGCAAATGAGGCAATACGGATCAATCGCCGCAGCTGTATGCGCAGCTCGTATTCTTCCCTGTCATCATCCTGGCTTTCCTTCCGCGGCAGTTTCTGCAGCACGCAGTCAGCAGCATTAACAAGATTGTTGATTGTGCTTACAAGTTCCTTCAAAGGCAAAACAAGATAATCCTCGCGCTTTTGACCAGAGATATCCGAAAGCGGGATAGTTTTTCCACTGCCGGCACATTCACAGACTTTGGCATTCAGAACATCAACGGCATCGCGTACAGCCTGAACAAGCGGCAGTACTGCCTGTTCAATCCCGCAATCAGGGTACTTGCGCCCGACAGCGTAAACAAGCCCTGCATGATGACCCCTCTTCTGGCGCAGAAGCTTGCCCAGAACGCGGAAAACCGAAAGCCTGCTAAAGCTCTCGGAGAAATAGCTTGTGGCAGAGGCCTCAATTTTGTGAGCCTCGTCAAATATGATCCTCTTAAACGGCGGGAGTACAGCGGTTGTCTCATACCCCATGCCGCCCTGTCTGATTGCCAGGTCTGCAAAGAGAAGGTGATGATTTACAATAAGAACATGAGCCTTGGCCGCTTCCCTGCGCGCCATGAGGACAAAGCACTCCTCCCTGTGGCCGCACCTTATGCCCAGGCATGTGTCAGCCTCTGAACAGACATCTCCCCAGACCTGTTCGGAAGGGAAAAACGATAGGTCCTCGCGCGAACCGGTCTTTGTGGCAAGAGACCATTCCTTTATTGAAGTCAACTCACCTGACGAGTCCTTGAAAAGCGTGTATTCCTCGAGTGCTTCAGCCAGACGCATTCTGCAGAGGTAATTTCCCCTGCCCTTGACGAGTACGACCTCCGGCGCATCAGACAACACCCTGCGGGCAAGCGGGATATCTTTACCCAGAAGCTGTTCTTGCAGCACGATCGTGGCGGTGGATATGACGATCCGCTCCTGATTATTCTTTGCCCACTGGAGGGCTGGCAGAAGGTAAGCGAGTGACTTCCCTACCCCTGTCCCGGCTTCAGCGGCCGCAAGACAGCCATCATTAAATGCTTTTGCCACAAACACGCACATGGCTGCCTGTGAAGGCCGTTCTTCGTAGTCAGGGAATACTCCGGCAAGTTTTCCATTCACGGCAAGCAGTTCTTCAAAAAAACCAGGATCAAGCAGTTGGATTTCGGGTTTTGCAACCGGTTCTGTGATTACAGCTACCCGGTCCACCTTGTTATTGATTATATAAAAGCCGATTCCCTGGTTTCCCAGCTGTGACGCGATGCCCAAATCCGCACCCGAAGGTTTTAAAACACCAGAGGGATGATTGTGAATGATCACATCGCCCTTTTCCGCAAAGGGCAATAGTACGGGTACTGAACCCTCGTTTCCCCTTGCCACAACCGTGACTTCAAAAACCAGGGCTTCAGCATTCAGATTTCCGACAACAAAGATCTCGCATCCATCGTGTTCTTCGATTGCTTCATTGAGGAGACTTATGCAATTTTCGGAAAAGCGTTCGCGGATGGTCACTCGTGGTTCCAGTCAATGCCTTTGTGGAAATACCTGTACAATCAAGCCTGTTGCAGAGTATAGTAGCCGATTCCTTGACTTTGGAAAAGCTATTAAAAATCACGGACAATTGGAATGCAACTGAACTCCACGTCCGTAATTTATTAGATTATGAGGAGATCCATCGATGAAATTAAAACCGGACAAGGGCTTCGCCGAGCACAATTCTTTTGCCGAGCGCGTGATTTCGCTTTTCGCGCACATACACCCTTTGGACCGCGTGCCACGCGCGGGATTTATCCTCCGCGGGGTACCAGTACCTGAAAATGTTGCCGCACACAGCCATTTTGTCTCTTTGCTCGTCATGCTCTTTGCCGAGGAACATCCAGGAGAGTATAATGCGAAAAAAGCAGTCGACATGGCCATACTCCACGACCTTCCTGAAGCGCTTCTCATGGATATTCCCATGCCTGTTGGAGACAAAATTATAGGCAACAGCAAGCGGAAAGCCGAGATGACCATTTTTAATGAGTTTTTCTCAGGTTTTCCCGCCACATGGTCCGCGCTCTTTGAAGAGATGAACGCAAGGATTACACCTGAGGCCAGGCTTGTGGCAGCACTTGACAAGGTTCAGATGATGCTGAAAATTCTCTCATATGAAAAGGCCAATTGGGGAAATCTTGCTGAATTCTGGGAAAATCCTGACAATTTTCGCGACTGGGACATTCCCGGAATCAAAGAGCTTTTTTTTACCATTGCAAAGGCCGCTGGGAAAAAATTGCCTAAAAAACGGGCTTAAAAACAAAGAAAATAGAGCCTGTCACTGTCC
>RPPD01000428.1 GCA_003818675.1 Spirochaetaceae bacterium | reverse complement strand
TTTCACAGCACTCTCACTCATTTTTTTCTGCGCCTCGCCGGACTGGAAATACCGTTCTGCCCAGCACTGTTTTTACGTCAATAACGCCAAAATTACGCGAGTCGACAGAAACATCCGGGTTGTCGCCCAGAACAAATACAAACCCGTCTGGAATTACGGATTCTGGCTTCATTGTATGCTCCTGGTAGAATTTAAGGGGTATGCGCATATTGTTAACCTCAAGAATCCCATCCTTGACACGCAGTACATCACCAGCTACACCAACGCAACGTTTTATCGCAGGCTCTCCTGTCAGTGGATTCTGGCATAGCACAACATCCCCATTGGCTGGAATTTGCCATTGTATCATATATATATTCGCAAAGGGCAGGATAAGTCCATAGGCCAAACGGTTTAATGCCAGAAAATCGCCATCGTGCAAACCGGGTTCCATGGAACTTCCCCTGACCGCGGCAAAATCTATTACAAACAACCTGATAAGGATGATAAGTAATGATGCTAAAAAAATGAAAAATAGATTGTTTCTTGTACTCTTTTCCAAGTAAAATCCCGCTGTTTATACTATCGAAAGGCTTTTCAATTATAGTAATACACGGAAAAAAATATGTCGATAGATGGACTGAGGTGATAATGTTAGCAGAACTTCAGAATCAACGGATCAGAAGGCGCTCCGAGGGGCGTTCCAGCGGGATTGCCCACCCCAGGTTTTCACTCATAGTTAATGGCAAAACCAAAGGTGTATGGGAAAAAACAACCATACCTGCATTTTCCATTAAAAAGATATTTGTCCTTCCATTTCCTGATCTGAATAAGATATCAGGTTTTTTGAAAAAAAACCTGCACATGGTCCTTGTAATATCGGGAGTGTTGCTTCTTGCTCTTTTGACAATAATGTTCATTCAAATTATCAAGCACGATACACTGCCGCAGCAGCATGCTACTGACCCGGTGTCAGAAGAAGCGGCTGCTTATGCAATCTGGGCCAGGGAATCAAACCCGGTTGCTTCAGGCAGCCAGAGGACCATGTCCGTTTTTGGTGTACGGCTTTCGTCCTACACTGTAAAGCGCGGTGATACGCTTGAAAACATAGCATCAAGAAATAATGTAAACTTAAGTACTTTGATCAGTTATAATAACATAAAGGAGGCCCGAACAGTCACGGTTGGAAAAGTGCTCCAGATACCGAACAAACCTGGTTTGAGATACCGCACTGTAAAGGGAGACACTCTTTCAGGCATTGCAAACAGATTCAAAATAGAAATCGATGACCTTCTGGACTGGAATAATCTAAAAACCTCAACTCTAAGAACCGGACAGGAGCTGTTTATCCCCAATGCAAGACTTTCATCTGCAGATGTAAACCGGGTCATGGGAATGGAATACGTATGGCCAACGCAGGGGAAATTGAGCTCACCTTATGGCATGCGATTGAGCCCAATCACAGGAACCTGGCAGTTTCATAATGGAATTGACATCCATAACGCCATGGGAACTGCGATAGTCGCTGCAAGAGCTGGTAGAGTGGCAATTGTCGATTATAATCCGACTTATGGAAATTATGTCATAATAATCCACGATGATGGCGTACAGACGCTGTATGGCCATCTCGACAGAATCACTGTAGTCCGCAATCAGCGTGTAGCGCAGCGTGAAAAAATAGGAAATATGGGGAACACTGGCGCTTCCACGGGACCGCACCTGCATTTCTCGATTTTTTTGCGCAGAGACACGCACGTGGATCCTTTAAAATATCTGCCGCGATGAAAATGTTGTTGTAAAGAACAACAATGAACGTTAAGATAATATTGTGAGGAAGAACACATGAACAGAATCGTGCTGATTATCGTTCTCATTTTACTTGTATTCACCCTTATAAACGCGTATACGGCGCCATCGGTGAACCTGCTTGAATTTGCGCAGGACAAAAACAATTTCGGGATAGGGATCGGTGTGCTGGAACAGATTGACGCACGTCGACAGGCCTGGAACATCTTTCCCCTGCACTTTTATATAAAGGGCGGGGAGAGAAGCGTCTTCCTTTCGTTTTCCGTGCTTTCTGTCATTTTCAAGGGTGGCACAAATTACGGAAAACCCGTAAATATCTACGGCACGTATATCGGAGATGTGGTTTCAGTTGGCGGGCAGGTGAATGTCACAGGGAGGATTGATGGAGATATCTGGGCTTTCAACTCGGATGTAATTCTTGGGGCTGGAGCCTCGGTGTCAGGAAATATTGTAACCCTGGGCGGCAAGGTCTATTCGCGTGGGGCCTCCCAGGTGGAAGGAACAAGACTCGTAGTATCTGATATCCAGTTCCCGCTCATGGGCATAGTCATTTCTCCTGATCTTCAGTCAGTTTTTCAGATACAGGGACTTAATTTGTATTCCGTGCTTTTTTTCGCCCTCATTCTGTTTTTCCTTGCGAGGTTTTCCCGGAATGGAATACAGGAGATGTCGCAGATGGTGACAGGAGAATGGAAAACATCCATGCTCTTCACATTCATCGCTCTGGTGGCTATTCCTGTAGTGATTGTTCTGCTGATATCTGCCAGGGTTGGAATTATCCTCGTACCAATTATTGTAACAGTGCTTTTCGCAGGAGCTTATACCGGATATATGGCTATTGCGGTCCGTATAGGAAGTGCCATGCTTAAAAAAGATACGTCAAGCTTTGCCGGTATTTTTTTCTCAGGTGCCCTGGGATTTGCAGTGCTTAATGGACCTACAATTCTGGGCCTTGTCTTTTCTCTGATACCTGGAGCTGTATTTGCATTTATTCGGGATATACTCCTGACAGTGGGCGCAATTGTTTCCTACCTTGCAATTATATATGG
>RPPD01000427.1 GCA_003818675.1 Spirochaetaceae bacterium | reverse complement strand
CACCTGTTTCCACAGTCATCCCGGGAGCATCAAAAATTACCCAGGCTATGGCAAACTGCAGTGCATCTGATTTGGCTGCAATTTCACCTGATGCCATGACAAAAATAGACCGAATATATAATGAACTTATCAAACCCAAGGTTCACCATCTGTGGTAAGGATGCCAATGAATGAAAACATATGATGAAATCAATGAGAAAATAAAATCCAGGAAGGCTGTTGTGATGACAGCGGAGGAAGTGATTTCCTACGTTGATAAAAAGGGCCTTGACGCCGCGGCAAAGGAAGTGGATGTTGTCACGACAGCCACCTTCGGCCCCATGTGCTCGTCGGGATGCTTCCTGAATTTCGGCCATACAACTCCGCGTATCCGCATCACCGAGGCATGGCTTGACGATGTGCTGGTCTATTCGGGAATTGCCGCAGTGGATGTGTACCTTGGAGCGACCCAGCTGCGTAACTCGGATCCGGCCAACCTCTACCACCCTGGCGAGTTCCGCTTTGGCGGTGCGCATGTCATTGAAAAACTTGTCAAGGGCGAGCGTATCCAGTTATTCGGGCTTTCCTACGGCACTGACTGCTACCCTCGCCGCGAGATCAGGACATGGCTCACCATAAAGGACTTAAACCAGGCAATCATGGTCAACCCCCGCAACTGCTACCAGAACTACAACGTTGCGATCAACGCAAGTGACAAGACAATTTATACATACCTGGGAATGCTGCGACCCAACATGAAAAACGCGACCTACTGTTCCGCCGGTCAGCTCTCACCCCTTTTAAATGATCCATTTTATGAGACAATCGGAATCGGGACACCAATATGGATGGCAGGCGCACGCGGGATAGTATATGGTGAAGGCACACAGCATGCGGGTAATGTACCCAGAAGTGAAAATGGCGTGCCAACAGAGGGTGCAGGCACACTGGCCCTTACCGCGGACATGAAACAAATGAAACCAAAATTCGTTCGCGCAATCTCCATGGTCGGGTATGGCGTTTCGCTCGCGCTTGGCGTTGGCATTCCCATTCCAATCCTTTCCAAAGATATTTTAAAGCGAACCACAATATCAGACAGGGATATAAAAGCTCCTGTCATTGATTATTCCTCGGACTATCCCAACAGGACAGGAAAAACTCTTGCCCATGCGAGCTACGAGGAATTAAAGCGCGGCGAGATCACAGTGGCAGGGAAAAAAGTTGAGGTAGGCTCACTTTCCAGCTATCACACAGCCGTGGAGATTGCCACTCTTCTTGCAGATCAAATAAGGCGCGGAGACTTCCTGCTAAATCCGCCATCGCAGCGCCTGCCTGTTGATAAAAAATTCAATTCCCTCAAGGTCAAGGAGAGCGGACGCTATGAATAAAAAACAGGCTCAGGATACAAGAATCACCAAAAAATATTTTTTGTATTTCCCAAAGTGCGAGACAGAGAAACCCATTGTTTACCACCTGGTCAAGGACTACAACCTCATGGTCAACATCTTCCGCGCAAAGGTCACGCCTGAAGAGGAAGGTTACCTTGTCCTGGACCTGACAGGTACAGAAGGGGAAATCAAATGTGGGATTGATTTTATCAGGACATTCACAGTAGAAGTCAACGAGAGCTCAATAGGTGTGCGCTGGGACAAGAACCTGTGCACACACTGCACCAATTGCCTGCCGCACTGCCCCACACACGCGCTTGACATACCTGACCGCCGGAATATGGAAGTGAAGTTTTTCGCGGAAAAATGCATCGAGTGCCTTGCATGCATCTCAAACTGTCCTTTTGGCGCCTGCACATCGGTTTTTTGAAAAGTGGAAGAGAAGCGCAACTCACACATATCCATGACGCGCATATTCAAGACTTTTTCATACAAGGACGCACTCTACAGGATTTCCTCCCGGCAATACGACCTAATAATACGGGAAATCATGCGCCAGCGCGACCTCATAGAAAAATACATCGCGCGCCACCATGAGTTTCTGACTTCTCTTGTTCCGATTGCACTTAAATCCGGCGCACCAGACATCACCCGCGATATGGCCGCGGCTGCTGAAGCGGCTGAAGTAGGACCCATGGCTGCGGTTGCAGGTGCAATTGCACAATACGCATCAGGAGCCGCGATGGCCCATGGCGCCGTTGAGGCGATAGTGGAAAACGGCGGGGACATTTTCTTCGCCTCGCCATATCCTGTCACAATCGGACTCTTTGCAGGAAAAAAAGCGGCCGGAAAACTCGGCGACTCTGTCGCGCTCAAACTTGTCCCGGAACAGATGCCTGTCTCCATCTGCTCGTCTTCAAGCACCATGGGCCACAGCTTGAGTTTCGGCAACTGCGACCTGGCGCTTGTCATCTCCAAAAGCGGGGCACTGGCGGATGCCGCGGCCACGGCAACCTGCAATTCAATAAAAGCGCCCGAGGATATTGAGCCTGCGCTTGTAAAAGCGATGAAGATTCCCGGCGTGCTGGCCGCGCTCGCAGTCAAGGATGACACGGTGGGCATGATTGGAGATCTTCCGGAACTGGTAAAAAATGCAGATTCTGGCTTCAAACACAAGATTTCCCATGATCTTTCATGGGATCAGACAGGCCTGTTCCTTGAAAACCGCATTCCAATAGATTATCCTTAAATTTCCGTATTTCCGGACAGGAGGACAAGCTGCTCGCAACCTGCTCCGAGGATGGCACAATCAAGTTATCGAATATGGCAGTATCCTCCATAAAATTGGATTTTCCCAACCCATTTGGTTCTGCGCTCGCCCTCTCATTCAGCACAGACGGGAAGACCCTGATCGCGGGATGTTCCAAAGGTTCAGTAATAATCTACAATACCGGCGACGGGTCAGTTGTGCGCAAGGCGGTT
>RPPD01000426.1 GCA_003818675.1 Spirochaetaceae bacterium | reverse complement strand
GGAGAGGTAAAATACAGATACACCAGCTCAAACATTTCCCGGATGTCAGCAGGACGGGTGGCGCCTGTAAAGCCTTCATACAGGTCATCCATGAAGGGAGCTACACTCAGTTCCTTGCCGGTGAGAATTTTATCAAGCTGGCTTTTTGTAAAGCCCGCTATGCCGCTTTCTGTGACAAGTCCCGAAGCTGTTGATGCGGGCACATACAGGTCGTCAGGAACCAGGGAAAGCCCGCCGGGTGAAAAGGCCCGCATTATGATTTCATCATTTTTATAGTCGGTGGGCTTGAGAAGCACATGCACGCCATTGGAAAGGATCCATTCTGTTATTCCATTATTGTGTGCAAGAGTTGTGGTTATCCTGCCAGGAGCAGGAGTTGTCGGCAGAAGCGGACTATTCACTGCATCATCAACCCAGGCAGAGAGCGTCATGTTTTTCACTATACGGAAACTCTCCGTCAGTTCCTGAAGGGAGGGTTTTTTCAGATCAGGACTGTCGGGCATTGCCACCAAAAGTACCCTGTTTTGTTCCGGGAAAAAATCTTTTAGAAGACTGTTTATTTCTGCAAGTGTTATTTCCGGTACAAATTTCTTGTAGAGTTCTGTTTCTTTCTCAATTCCAGGTGCAGCTTCACCCTCCATGTAATTTCTGATGTACTCGGCAGCGAGCCTGTCTGACTCGCGTTTGTCGCGCTCGGCATATGCCTGTTCCATTCCGGAAAGCGCGTTCTGCTTTGCACGCGCAAGCTCTGATGGAAGAAATCCAAAGCGCCTGATCCGTTCCACCTCTGCCAATAGAGAGTCAACCGCTTCCTTTACCTGGCCGTTTTTTACCTCGCCGCCGACAAGGCCAACGTGCAGTGTGCGAACGTAACGGCCAACACCGTTATACACGGAGGAGAAGGGTGAGCCGGACTTCTGCGAGAGTTCAGTAAGCCGCTCATCAAGTATATTAAAGACAAGGTATTCAATTATCAGGTCACGATAATCCATTTCATGAGTAAAGGCTGTTGGCTCATGCTTGAAATAAATTCTGATGGAAGAGCCAGTAGCCTCTGGATCCGCGGCAATGGAAATGATGGGTTGGTTGTTGCCTGGCACTGGAAAGTTGGCACGGGGTCTTGGGGATGAAGGTGCCGTAATCTTGCCGAGCTTTTCCTCCAACTGTTGTTTGACCCAAACTGGATCCACATCACCTACAACAATGACAGACATGAGGTCGGGTCTGTACCAGTCCCTGTAAAACCTGCTGATTGTGGCAGCTGTGACCTTTTCTATTATGGACATTTCGCCTATTGCCCTGCGGGACGGATACCGTGAACCTGAGAGCGCGGCCGCCACATGCTGTTCCTGAATTCGCTCATCAGCTCCGCGGTCGGCTCTCCATTCTTCTATTATGACACCGCGTTCCTTCTCAACTTCTTCTGGTTCTATGCTTATATTATGCGCCCAGTCCTCCAGGATCAGAAGCGCGGTCACAAGCTTTTCTTTGTCATCAGTCGGGACCTGCAAACGATAGACTGTCTCGTCCCAGCTGGTATATGCATTAAGGTCTCCGCCAAAGCGCATGCCAATGCTTTCCATATAGTCTATAAGTGCATCTTTTTTGAAGTGGAGCGTGCCATTGAATGCAAGGTGTTCCAAAAAATGTGCGATGCCCCGCTGGTCGTCATCCTCCAGCACGGAGCCCGTGTTTACGGCAAGCCTGAGTTCAGCCCTGCCTTCTGGTTTGTGATTGACGCGGATGTAGTATGTCAGGCCGTTTGAAAGTTTTCCGTAAGTAACCTGCGGGTCAAGGCTTAAGAGTTCACCGCGTTCCGTGCGGGCAGTGTCTGGTGCGGCTGTCTGACAGCCTGCCATTATAAGAATCACAAGAAGGACTGGGAGAAAAAGGAACATGGTTCGGCGCATGTGGATAGTCTCCTTGTCATGAAAAATACAGGGAAATTGGCATAAAGTAAAGCGAGGGTGGTGGAGTTTTAATGCATTTCTTTAACTTGTCAAAAAATGTATTAAAACTCCAAGATTAAACCAATTGCGGCATTACATTCATTCAATGAAAGGTTGGTTTAATCCGGGAGGTAGTCTGCTTTTTTGAGATGATAGATCACTTCCGTGTCTGTCTCGTCTTTGACGCTAAAGCCAAAGTTCTCCACCATTTTCTGGCCTGCTATATTGTCATTTGCCGTTCTGCATTCCATGACTTCGCCTCCGAAGTCAATTAAATAATAGTCACACAGGATCATGAGGGATTCACGGCCAAAGCCACGTCTCCTGAATTTGGCCTTTACTGTAACACCCAGTTCTGCTGTTTTTGTCTCTGGAGAAAATTTCAGAAAACTGATCTCGCCTATTGGAATGTCGTTCTCGTTTTCAAAAATAATAAGAAACCTGTCTGTGCTGTTGCCAGGATCAACGTTGGTATTATACCAGCTCTGGTATTCCTCGTCAGAGTACTGGCGGGCTCCGCCCAATGCCTTCATTGTCTCCTCGGATTCCCATAGTGATTTTATAAAACTGATTTCCTCCCTCTTTGGTGTCCGGAGGTAAACCCGAGTGCCCTGCTTTATGATGGTATCCATGATCCTTACTCCTTTCTGTCCAGGAAGAAATGGCCTTTGAGCTTCTGCAGCGTTCTAACAAGCGCGTCTTTTGAGTTTCCCCAGAGCTTGTCATGGTTGCGGTAGTCAAACTTCTGTGTGAACCATAGCAGTTCCTGCTCCATTTCTCCAAGCCTGTGCTCTATGTTTTCTGAAAGCGCATCCACGAACGAAGAAAAATTCTGTGCCGCGGGGACATCTATGACCATCCTAAGCACAGTTCGGAGGAGTATCAGGAGAATACCCTGTGAT
>RPPD01000425.1 GCA_003818675.1 Spirochaetaceae bacterium | reverse complement strand
GTTGACAACAGGTCAATGCAATTGTTGCCGAATATTGATGTGATCATCTTTCTGTCTTCAAGGGGCAAGGGTGCCATAATATCAGGGAACGGGTAGTCTTTAACTGTAATGGAAAGTGCAATTGCGTGGAGCAGATAACCCTGTATGTCCTGGTTTCCGCCATATTTTTTGTCACCTGAAAGTGGATGGCCGTGAATCTGCGCCTGCAACCTGATTTGGTGTGTCCGGCCTGTTTTGGGCATGAAAAGTACCATGGAATACCCCTGTCCATTGGCCATGGCCGGGCCTATGGGTATTGCATGGGTCACAGGAAAAACCTGAGTTATGGCGGATTTCCCATTGTCCCTGGTGCTTTCAAGGCTTGTCCTTGTGTTTTTGTCATGAAGCAGAAAATCCTCCCATACTGTTGATCTTTCAATTATCCCCTGGACAATACCGCAGTATATTTTTTTAAGCGCATGTTCCTGGAAGAATCTTGAGAAAAGCCTTGCGCCAGTGAGAGAGAGCGAAAAAAGCTGTATTCCCGAGGTATTGCGGTCAAGGCGATGTATAGGGCCTGGTCTGAATGATATAGAGGTCGGATTTGTCCGTTCCCAGATGTGGATGACTTCCTGCTCGAGAGATCCCGGACCATGTGCGGGTACTCCAGCAGGCTTGTTTAATGCAATGATATTGTTATCCTGATAGAGGATTTCGAGTGAATTGGATAGTTCACTTTTTTTTGTCGCGGATTTGGCTGCAGATTTTTCTTTGTTATTTTTTACAGAAATATCTTCAACAGAGGCTGAATACCTTATTGTGATTCTGTCGCCTTTGTGGACTGTCTGGTTGCAAGTAGATTTTTTATCGTCGAGCCTTGCGAGTCCTTTTCTTATAAGGCGGAAAATAACAGTACGTGACATCTCGGGAAAAGCCTTAAACAGAACTCTGTCAAAGCGCCTTCCATCATCATCAGGCCCTGCTTCAAGCAAGTGTTCACGGGTTGGCATTTTTTGGAGGGACTCCAGTGCTTTTCTGAGCCGGGACAATGTCACCCATTATGGTTTCAAGGTCACGAGTAATGCTTACAAGGCTTTCCGAAATCTTTTTAAGATTGGTGATGGTCTGGGCAAGATCAGCGGAACTCTCCTTTCTGGACAGGACACCGACAACCGAGTCTGAAGAGGAGAGGCTTTCTGTGATTATGGCGATGGAAGAAACCGCCTTGTCCAGGCTTTCAAGAAGATGCGAAAGCTGTTCCATTCCTGGAGTCTGGCCAGGACCGCCTGCAAAATATTTTTTTATCGCATCCGAGGATTCGCGGACATTCAGGAGCGTCATGTTGACGTTATCCTTGTTCTCGGTGAGAATTTCCGCCAGCGTACTCATTACGGTTGTAAAATCCTTCATAAGCGTATCGCTTGAAAGAAGGAAGGAATCAAGGTTTTTCAGCGGTTCACCGTAGAGCATTTCCCCATCTGCGATAAATTCAGGATACTGGGAAGGTATTACCTCAACATACTGGTCTCCGATCAGACTTCCAGACATGATGATGCACCGCGATCCACGCCTGATATCCTGATTTGAATAAAGGCTTCCCGTGACAATGACTGTCCGGAAATCAGCCTCATTAAGTTTTATGTCACTGACTGTTCCTATGCGCACACCAGCTGTACGCACGACAGCGCCAGCAGCAAGTGAGCCAACATGCTCGAACTTGATGTAGAATTTCTTTCCGGCAAAAAGCTGAACGCGTGTTACCATCATGTAGAGAAAGGTGACGAAGCAAATTGAAATAAAAACTATAATGATGGCTTTTCTGAGGCTTTTTTTATTGATGTTCATTGTTATTGTGCACCCTTTCCCTGTTTTTAACAAAATGATCGTAGATTACGGATGTCTCTGCAAATGCGCTGGCATTATCCATGATAGTGACGATTTTCCCATCCTCAAGAAGTCCTATGCGGTCCCCAACATAGCGGGCGAGGTCAAGATCATGAGTGACAATCAAAGACGTTATTTTCATGTCATGCTTGAGCTTTGCAATCATTGATTCAACGACTCCAGCGCTTGTTGGATCAAGCCCCGATGTGGGTTCATCATAAAGAAGATAGTCAGGTTCAAGAATCATGGCGCGTGCCAGAGATACCTTTCGCTTCATTCCCCCGGAAATTTCACTTGGGAAAGAATCACGAAATTCATTCATGCCCACGACATCAAGAAAACGGTCAACCTTTTTGGTTATTTCGTCATTAGGAAAGAGATGGTGATAATCAAGAGGAAAGGCGACATTGTCAAAAACGGTCATGGAATCAAAAAGTGCCCCCTCTTGAAAAACCATTCCAAATTTACGCCTGATTCGAAGGAGGTCTTCTCCCTGGGCTTGCGTGATCTCTTCATCATCTATAAAGATTTGGCCTGAATCAGGACTCAGAAGGCGAGTGATGCACTTCAGAAGCACGGATTTGCCGATGCCGCTTCTGCCGACTATGACAAAGGTCTCTGAATCATGGATTTCAGCGGACAATCCATCCAATACCTTGTTTTCATCAAATGATTTGTGGACATCAACAATTTTTATCATAGTGAGTCCGTAAACCATCCTGTGAAAGTGAGCAATATTCCAGTGAGAAGGTCTATTAGAAGAACATAAATGAAATTAATGACGATGGAACGGGTAGTCACCTTGCCAAGCTCTGTGGCACCACCTACAAAATAATAACCTACAGCACAGGCATTAAGTGCTACAAAAAATCCCATGATTGAGATCCTGAAAAAAGACTGCGAGATTGTTTTTGGATGGAGGAACATGAAAGCATTGTCAAAAATGACAGAAGCTGGAAGTCCAAACCACCATTGCAGGAAAAAGGTTGTG
>RPPD01000424.1 GCA_003818675.1 Spirochaetaceae bacterium | reverse complement strand
TCTCCCCGGCGGAGACCAGCCGGTTTTTCGTCAGGAACCTTTCATCGCTTCCGCTCCAGGCCACGGGCGTGACCGGCCCGTCGTCGTTTTCCCGCATGCCGATCCATGTCAGGTTGAATTTGCCGTATTTGGCCGTGATGCGGCAGGCTTCCGACAGGAGCGTGTCCTCTGCGCGCGTCCTGACTATCATCTGGTTGATCTGGCTTATGACCGAGTATACCCTGTTGACCCGGATGATTTCGTCCTCTGCGCGTTTACGCTCCGTGACATTGCGGCACTTGATAAACAATCCCGACAGGGTGCCCTTTGTGTTGATAAGCGGGGTGAAGGACAGTTCGCCCCAGAACGGCGTGCCATCATTTTTTTGCAGCCGGTATTCCCCGGCTTCCTCCTGCGAATAACCGGAAAGTATCCCGTGCATCCGCCCCATGGCCCTCTCGTGTTCCTCCGGGTCAATCCAGTTCAGTATCGTTATGCCGCTCGTATCGTGTTCAGGGGAGATGCCGAAGACAAACCTTGCCAGGTATGAAATGAACATGATCGTTCCGTGCGTATCCGCGGTAAGAACCGCCTCGGAGGATGTTTCTACCAGGGTTTTGTAGTATTCCTCCGATTCAAGCAATCTTTCTTCCATAATAATGTCCAACCAAATAGAATTCTATGCCAATGCCGCCAAAAGTCAATGCTTTTCCCGGGCTTGAATTATTGCCTGTAATCACTTATGCTTATAAATGAAAATGTATTACATATGATTGAAGAAAATAAAAATTATTCCGTATTAATCGTTGACGACTCCCCCGAAAACATAGATATTCTCCATGAAATCCTCAAAAATAAATTCAGGGTCAAGGCAGCTGTCAACGGGAACCAGGCTCTTCATGTAGTTGGTCTTGATGATAAGCCGGACATCATTCTTCTCGATGTCATGATGCCCGACCTGAGCGGATTCGACGTATGCACAAAATTGAAATCAGACGAGAAAACCCGGGATATCCCTGTCATTTTTTTAACGGTCAGCGCGTCAGCTGATGACATCGTCAAGGGCTTTGAGTCCGGCGGCGTGGATTACATTACAAAACCCTTCAACGCGGTCGAACTCCTGTCGAGAGTGAATACCCACCTGCAGTTGAAGATCGCGACCGATTCCATGAAAAGCCAGAACGTCACCCTTGAAAAGATGGTCAGCGCAAGAACCGAGCTGCTTCAGGAAAATATCCAGCTGTTGCATAATACGGTTCAGGAAAAAGACGCGCTTTTGGAAAAAGTGCGGCAAATGGAAAAGCGCCTGCGCAAATCATTGAAGATCGCCAACAGGCTGTATGGCAAGGTGCAATCCATCCAGGAAGATGAAAGAAAAAAGATATCCATGGATCTCCATGACGAACTGGGCCAATCGCTGACGGCGATCAAATTGAAATTATTCCAGCTGAAGAACCAGCTTGAAACCAACACGGAATTGAATGACAAGATTGGTTCAATATTGGTAATGGCCGACGATACGATCAAGGCGACACAGCGGATATCACGGCAACTGCGGCCTGACATCCTCGACAATCTTGGTTTTTATGAAGCCGTCAAATCATACTGCAGAACCATCGATGAATCGTCCGGCATGCACATTGACCTTGTGATACAGGCTGATCCCCCGACACTCGCACCGGAGACCGAGCTTTGTCTTTACCGGGTGATTCAGGAAGCGGTTACAAATATCATCAGGCATTCAAACGCAAAAAAGGCGGATATTCATATCACACATGAAGGCAATGCGCTCCGCGTGACAATCCGGGATTATGGAGCAGGTATCGACAGGCAAATGATCAATAACTCGGCTTCCCTTGGCATTTTTGGCATGAAAAAACGGATACACGCAATACACGGGGGATTCCGCATCCGCGGGGCAGCGGGAAAAGGCACTAAAATATCAATATTAATACCATTTAGCAGAAAGCAGAATGATTAAGGTAATAATCGCAGACGATCACAGCATCATCAGGCGGGGCATAAGGGATATACTGGACGAGAGCGGCATTATCAAGGTCGCGGATGAGGCGCAGGACGGAAAGGAACTCATCGGCAAAATGATGGGACGCAAGTACGACGTTGTCGTACTGGATATCAACATGCCCGGCAACAATGGCCTTGTGGTGCTCAAAGACATCAAGAAGCTCAACCCGTCCCAGATCGTCCTTATGCTGAGCATGTATCCGGAGGAGGAGTACGCCATCCGCGCCATCAAGTCAGGGGCGGCGGGATATCTCCGGAAGGACTCAAATCCCAATGAGATCATTTCAGCTATCAAGACTGTTTATTCAGGGAAAAAATATCTGAGCAGTGATCTCCACGACAGGTTAATCGATGAACTGAGGGAACCGTCTGTCCAGTCTCTTCATGGCAAATTGTCAAACCGCGAACTGGAAATCTTCATTAAAATAGGGAACGGCAGGACGCTCTCCGAGATTTCGGAAGAAATGGCGCTTAGCCCCAAAACCGTGAGCACATACAGGGCCAGAATCATGGAAAAGACGAAAATGAGGAACAACGCGGAAATCATGAAGTATGTGATTGAGAACAAGATTGACTGACAGGTGACTTGATCAGGCCGCGCTATTCATCCGCCTGGCCGAAGCGGGCTGCCAGTTTTTTCAGCGCCTCAAGCGCACTGTCAAAATCATACGCGTCAAGCAGGTTTTCCATTTCCCCAAGTTCCGGAGTCGACTCCGCATCAACGAATGCCTTTTTCAACGACTCCAGGATGCGAGTTGAATTGGCGCAGGAACCCTCCATGGCGAGCCTCAATTCTTTCATAAGCTGGAGTGCCGTGTACATGTCGATGGTCTTGTCCTGGTCGGGAGCACG
>RPPD01000423.1 GCA_003818675.1 Spirochaetaceae bacterium | reverse complement strand
TGATCCGATTATCCGCTTCCCTGGCTGGGAAGAAGAGTATAAACAGCTCGCGGCCGCGCTGGCGTTGTTTAAAGGCCGAATCGCATGGATAAGCATGGGCACTGTACGCTATCCTGTTCCACTCAAGGACAAAATGGGTGAGCGGCCGTATCTCCTTGAGGAGTTTATTCCCTGCAGGGACAACAAGTACCGCTATATCCAGCGAGTGCGCGTGGAAATGTACAGGAAAATGGCGGATTGGCTTGTAACCAGAACTGGTGCTCCGCTGTATTTATGCATGGAGAGCAGTGCGGTCTGGAAGTCTGTTTTTGGGAAAATATCATCGAAAATAGATAATTTATGTGCTATATTTAACAGGGTAACCACAGAATAATTAACCGGAGGAATAGGAATGAAAAAATCGGGTTTATGGATCGTTTTAGTATTGTTCGTATGTTCAGCTTTTCCTGTGATTGCCGGGCCTTCAGTCGGCGAGATAACATTTGTTACAGGTGATATTACTATAACCCGCAATGGCGCTGTGATCCAGGCGTCACGCATAGGAATTGGTGATACACTTGAAAATTACGACCTTATAAGGACTGGTTCCAGGGGAAAAATGGAGTGCACAATAACCACGCCCCAGCGCCAGCGAGTCAGGCTCAAGATTGATCCAAACACTGCCTTTACAGTGGAACTCTCAAGGCTTTCCAATGGCGGGGAGCAGACCTCGCTTGAGATGGTATCTGGTACTGTAGCCCTCAATGTCAATCCTGTCACGGGTAACAATACAGTTCAGGTAAGAACCAGGACTGCGGCCATGGGCGTGCGCGGTACCAACTTTCGCGTTTCAACAGCTCCCACAGAAGACCTGCTTGTCACATGTGACGAGGGCAAAGTGTACTGCACTGACGAGGCGGGCAAATCGCTTTTTGCGGAACCTGGTGCTGTTGTGGAAAAAATCGCTGATTCAGGCGCGTTTTCCAGCTACAAGGTCACTCCAGAGGAACTGGACAAATACAGCCAGGGCTGGATAGAGCGAAGGCTTGAGCTTTTCAAGTCCAATGCATCCAGGGCTATTGCAGGTTTTGCCATCAGGTTTGATGGCGCATGGACAAAGGTTGCAGCCGCCTACCAGGATCTGCTCCAGAAAAAATCAATCATTGACAAGTGGATGGAGCAGGATAAACAGGGGCAGGCTCCACAGACAGGTGAAGTATTGCAGGAGAAGCGCCAGATAATTGGAACCCTCTTCAAGGCAAAGGCCGCGCTTGTGATTTTTGAGCGGGTGTATTTCCGCCTTCTGGAACTCGAGTATTACTTCAGCCAGGGATACGGTTCTGGCGATGTGAAACCCGGGCTTTCCATAAAGCAGTTTTTTACCCAGCTTGAAGCCAAGAAAGCAGAAATCGAGCGCGCTATTGCAACGATAAAATTCGTAATGAAGCTGTACGCGCTTCGCAACGGAGGTTATTTCCCTGTTGATGCCATGGGGCTGTCAGGTGACAGCATGTTTGACAATGGCGGCAGTTTCTTCGATTGAATGAATTATAAAATGACAATGTCGGGGGCGTTTCGGAAACGAAGCGCCCTTTTTTTGTGTATAGGCGAGGAGAATGGGTAAACCGCGAATTGCACGAATGAACACGAATTAATAGGATAAAGAGTCAAGCTCGAAGAACCTTGTTCTGTCGTCTGCTATAAAACCTCCAAAAAGAATCCACTTCAAGAGATCAGGAGGTTTTTATGGCAGAGATAATTCACAAGGAACTTGGGTACAAGATCATGGCTCTGGCTTTCAGGGTTCACCGGGAGCTGGGACCGGGTCTTCTAGAATCCGCATATGAGGAGATGGTTTGGTCTGGGAATTGAAACACGCCAATATCCCCTTTGAAAGGAGAAAGTGTATGCACTCAACTACAAAGGGGACATTATCGGTGGATATATCGCGGACTTGGTTGTAGACAACAAGGTAATATTGGAACTCAAATCAGTTTCATCACTCAATGAGCTAATGGCTGCACAGGTTATCAATTACCTGAAGCTTTCAAAGATACCTGTTGGGTATCTCATTAACTTCAACGCGGTATCAGTGCAGTGGAAGCGGTTTGTATGCTCGCCGTGAGGTGGGAGAATCGCGTATCACACAAATTGGCGCGAACCAGGCAATTGACTCCATTCGCGTCCATCTAATAAGCGTCCCCGCTTTTTCTTGGCAAAACCTCCCCACTGTTTGAAGAAAAACGGAATACCAGCAGCTACTGATTTATCCCGTAAAGCGGTTACCCATTCTTCCTTAATACTCCTGGCCCCGGGGCCTGATTCCCCTCCGACTATTAACCAGTCAATTGATTCCAGGTTTACATGGTCTATCCCTGATAGAAGCGGTTCAAAAGAGATAAATTTAACATGCGCTCCAGTATTTCGTAGATCATCAATACGTGAGACATAGTCCTGGCTTTCCACGGTTACACCCATCCAGATGTTTGGTGTCCAATCGAGAAACTTGTGATATTCCAGAAGGACTTTCGATCTCTTTGTCAGGACCTGAAAAGTGTGACTGGGCGCATCATTCATAACTTTGAATATTCTTTGAATCACTGGTAAAGGGATATCCTCATGGAACAAGTCACTCATGGAATTGACAAATATCATCTGCGGCCGTTTCCATTTCAGGGGAAGCTGCATCATGTTTTCATGAAATGTGATTTCAAAACCGCGCGAATAGTTGCTTTGACCCATGGCTTTCAGCCTGAGCGCCATTCTTTCAGCATAGCAATTCCTGCAGCCCTCGCTTATTTTTGTGCAGCCGGTCACGGGATTCCAGCTTGCCTCTGTCCACTCAATTGTTGTTGTTGCCATGATTATTTCCTTATCT
>RPPD01000422.1 GCA_003818675.1 Spirochaetaceae bacterium | reverse complement strand
GTCTTTAACGAGATTACACCCAATGCCATCAGGGAATCTGTGGCCAACCCAAGAGCCCTTGATTTTGACAAGGTAAACGCGCAGAAGGCAAGACGCGTACTCGACCGCCTTGTTGGTTACAATCTCTCCCCGCTTCTGTGGAGCAAGGTGAAAAACGGACTTTCAGCAGGAAGGGTTCAGTCTGTGGCACTCCATCTTATCTGCGAAAGAGAAAAAGAAGTTGAGGAATTCATCCCCGAGGAGTATTGGACGCTCTCCGCTCATTGTGAAAAAGGCCGCAAGGCTTTTGACACCCAGCTTGTGCTTTACAAAGGCACAAAACCCGAACTCAGGTCAAAATCTGATGTTCAGCAGATAAGTGACACTCTTGAAGGAAAAACATTCAAGGTTTCGGACATCAAGAAGACAGAGAAAGTAATAAAGCCCAAGGCACCGTTCACAACATCAAAAATGCAGCAGTCAGCGGCAAACCGTCTCGGGTTCACCTCACGCAAGACAATGCAGATTGCGCAGCAGTTGTATGAAGGCATAAATATCGGGTCATCCAGAATAGGTCTTATAACCTATATGCGCACTGACTCAACCAGGATTGCGCAAGTGGCGCTTGAGCAGGTGCGTGATTATATTAAGAAAAACCATCCGGAGGCTTTGCCTGAACAGGCGGTTTTATACAGCGTATCGCAGAATGCACAGGATGCGCATGAAGCCATAAGGCCAACCTTTGTGGAATATTCGCCTGAATCAGTCAAGCAGTATCTGACCTCGGACCAGTACAAGCTGTACGGCATTATCTGGGAACAATTTGTCTCATCACAGATGACTCCAATGAAATCGCAGAGTCAGGCCGTGGATATAACTGTTGGAGATGCAGTGTTTCGCGCAAATGACGCAAAGGTGCTGGAGTCTGGATTTTACCGCGTGCTCAAACTTCTTGCGCCAAAAGACAAGAAGAAAGCCCTTCCCGCACTTGAAGTCGGAGAAGAGTTGGTGTGCACGGGTTTCACCCCTGAACAGCACTTTACATCAGGCCCCGCCCGTTTTACTGATGCGTCAATAGTGAAGATTCTTGAAGAACAGGGAATAGGCCGTCCGTCTACGTACGCACCAATAATCTCCGTGCTTCTTGACAGATACTATGTTGTAAGGAAAAACAAGCAGCTTGTTCCCACCCAATTGGGGCGCATAATAAACGACATGCTCTCAAAATCATTCCCTGAAATACTGGATGTGAACTTCACGGCAGAAATGGAAAAGAAGCTGGACCGTGTGGAGGAAAACAAGGAACCGTGGGTTGGAATGCTCAGGGATTTTTTCCTGCCGTTTAAAGCCAAGGTCACACAAGTGATGGGCTCGCTTGAGTCGATCAAGGGTGTGTTGGATGAAGCCACCGAGTTCAAATGCGAGAAGTGCGGAAAACCGTTGGTAAAAAAACTCGGAAGATTCGGTTTTTTTCTTGCCTGTACTGGATTCCCTGAGTGCAAGAACACAAAGCCTGTGCCGCTGGGAAACTGCCCAAAGGATGGATGTACCGGAAAGATAATCGCCAGGCGCAGGGCAGGCGGCCGGGGCCGCGAGTTTTATGGCTGTACGCGCTATCCTGAATGTGATTTCTTCACACAATACAAACCAATAGACCAGAAGTGTCCCAAGTGCGGGCAGTCGCTGGTGGAAAAGGAAGACAAGAAGCGTGGATCATACAAGGCGTGCATAAATCCTGAGTGTACATATTTGCACATAGACGAGGAAGCGCTCAGGAGGACTCAGTCAGAGGAGGTTACGGAAGACAATGCGTAGGAAATATCTGGAATATCTCCGGAGTATACGCAATCTTTCTCCAAACACCATCAGTTCCTATGAAAAGGACCTTTCGGTGTATGTGGCTTTTCTTGCTGAAAGGGGATACGACGAAAAAACCCTTGAAGCAAGACAAGTAAGGGAGTTTGTGAGTTTCCTCTCAAGAAAGAGTCTTTCGCCAAAGTCAATAAACCGGATTTTGTCATGTATCCGCGGTTATTATCGCTTTCAGGAAAGATACGGGTATTCAGGATCAAATCCCTTTGCGGGAATCAGGTCCCTCAAGGCAGAAAAATGGCTTCCGCAGTTTCTTTTTGAAGAGGAAACAGAGGAGCTTTTGGGTCTTGCGGATGATGGGATAATTGATGGTCTTCGTGACAGGCTCATATTTGAATTTTTGTATTCAACAGGAGCGAGAGTTGCTGAAGCGGTTGCGATTGATGTGACGGAAATAAACCTCAGGGATGGAACGGTGAAAGTATTTGGCAAGGGCAGAAAGGAACGCATTGTCTATCTTGGTGAAAAGGCGGTTGAGGTCTGCAGGAAATACATGTCCGCAAGAACGACGTTCTTAAGAAAGCATCCCCATGAGGGCGAGGCAACTGCCGCACTATTTGTAAACAAAAACGGAAAACGCCTGACAACACGCGGTGTCCGGACTATTTTCGCAAAATATATTCAGAAGATGCGTGTTGCAAAACACGTGACGCCGCATACCATGAGACACACTTTTGCAACACACATTTTAAACCGTGGTGCGGACATAAGGGTGGTTCAGGAGCTTTTGGGACATGCGAGCCTGTCCACAACGCAGGTATACACACATGTGGGAATACAGAGGCTGAAAAACGTTTACCAGACAGCCCACCCGCATGCACATATTGGAGAAAAGGAAACAGGTTAAGGAGATATGGAACAGTTCCACGGTACAACAGTTCTGGCAGTCATAAAAGATGGCAAGATAGCCATGGGAGGCGATGGCCAGGTGACATTCAATAACACGGTGCTCAAGGGAAATGCAAAAAAAGTACGCAAAATCGCGGATGGAAAAATACTTGTCGGTT
>RPPD01000421.1 GCA_003818675.1 Spirochaetaceae bacterium | reverse complement strand
TGTGCCATGGATAATCAATAACACACCCGCGGCATTCAAAGCCATAGGTACAGCCGCCTCTCCCGGAACAAAGACATTTGCCCTTGCAGGAAAGGTCAAACGGGGCGGACTTGTTGAAGTTCCCATGGGCATCACACTGCGGGAAATTGTCTTTGACATCGGCGGCGGAATCCAGAACTCCAGGGCATTCAAAGCCATCCAGATAGGCGGGCCCTCAGGCGGCTGCATACCGGCATCTCTCGCAGATATTCCGGTTGACTATGAGCAACTCAAGGCTTATGGCGCCATGATGGGTTCGGGAGGGCTTGTGGTCCTTGACGACACAGACTGCATGGTTGAAATCGCCCGCTACTTTATGGCATTCACCCAATCCGAAAGCTGCGGACAGTGCGTGCCCTGCAGGGTCGGGACCCTGCGAATGCTGGAAATTCTTGAATGCCTCACGTCAGGCAAAGGAACAATGGAGGATATTGAGGAGCTTAAACGCCTGGCGCAATCGGTCTCGTCCTTAAGCCTGTGCGGACTCGGCAAGACCGCTCCAAATCCGGTTCTCTCCACTTTGAAATATTTTCATGAGGAATACATCATGCACACACAGGGAAGATGCCCTTCGCTCTCCTGCAAAGCCTTGGTGAGTTACAAAATTACAGACAAGTGCATAGGTTGCACAAGGTGCAGCCAGTACTGCCCTGTTGATGCCATTCCTTACACGCCATATAAAAAACATTGGATAGACGACAGCCTCTGCACGAGATGCGACACATGCCGCCAGGTCTGCCCCTCGCAGGCCATTGATAAAACAGACAGGGAGAAGCCCAATGGGTAGGTTATTCATTGATGACATTCCTGTTTCCTTTACAGAGGGAATGACAATACTGGAAGCTGCGGTAAACGCGGGCATAAAAATCCCTTCGCTGTGCGACATGCCTGGTTTCCGCCACAATGCGAGCTGCATGGTTTGCGTGGTAAAGGACATGCCATCTGCACGCTTCATTCCTTCCTGTGCAAGCCTGGCCGTTGAAAACATGAGGATTGCGACTTTTGACACGGACATAGACCAGGCGAGGCACGAGGCGGTCTCCATGCTTGCGGCAGAACATCTTGGCGACTGCGAAGCACCATGCACCCGCGGCTGCCCGGCCGGATTTGACATTCCGCAGATCATAAGGCTTATTGCCGATGGTGACACGGGAGCCGCTGCAGCAATGATTTTGGCAGCCACACCCATTCCCGAAACCCTGGGGATCATCTGCCCTGCTCCGTGCGAGCGTGTCTGCAGGAGAAAACACGCTGATGCACCGCTTTCAATAGGGCTTCTCCACAGGTTTGCGGGCCATGCAGTCAATGCAGATACACAAGCGGCAGGTATTGCTGCTGCAAAAAATAAAAAAATACTTGTCATAGGATCAGGGCCTGCGGGACTTTCCGCGTCATTTTTTCTTGCAAGACTTGGCTACTCAGTTACCATTCAGGAAAAAGACGCTAAAGCCGGCGGCGGACTTAGAAATGCACTGTCTGCACACGGCGTTTCAGAACGCTGCCTCGATCAGGAAATATCAAGGCTCGTGCAATCAGGCGTACAAATCAGAGCAGGTGAGCCGTTTGATTTTGCCCATACTGCCATGTCCGCGCAGGAACATGATGCAATACTAGTCGCATTCAGGATTGCTGATGATAATTTTCCGGATCTTGACACGCACAAGAATGTTTTTTTTGCAGTGCATCAGGACAAGCCTTCAAAAATGGCCGTCCGCTCAGGCGACGCAGGAAAACATGCGGCCATGGTCATCCACACATTTCTTGAAACGGGCAATCCGGCATCGCCTCCTGCCCGGTTTGATTCGCATATGCATGAGTTGGATAAAAAAGAGCTGTCATTTTTCATGGAACAGGCATCCCGGGAAAACCGGGTACAACCAACCCTGGCACAAAGCGGCTTTTCATCAGAGGAAGCATGCCGCGAGGCTGCAAGATGCCTTTCCTGTGACTGCTCAAAAAAAAGTTCCTGCGCTCTGCGCGATGCGGCTGACAACCTCTGCGACTGGAAGCACCGATACAGGCTGGAAACAAAAAAACGCTACTCGCGGATTGATTCCCATGAAGAGGTCTGTTATGAGCCCGGTAAATGCATTGTATGCGGCAGGTGCATCCAGATCACAGAAGCGGCAAGGGAACTGACAGGTCTGTGCTTTATCGGCAGAGGTTTCCAGGTCACTGTCGCAGCTCCAATGGACCGGCCACTCTCGGAAGCGCTTTCAAAGACAGCAATCCGGTGCGTAGAGGTCTGCCCCACAGGCGCTCTCTCATTAAAAAGAAAACCCAAAAAGGAGGAGCGGAAATGACTGGTGCAAATAAATTTCTGTTCATAATTCTTTTTTGCCTTGCAGCCCTGCCAATATTCGCCACAGGTCAATATGAAATACACGGCGATCCTTCCTGGGATACCTTCCGCGGCGATTTCGGCCTGACCGGCAAGGTCACCGGCACATTTCCCAAAAAACTTGTGCTGCAAAACCGCTTTCCCCTGAATGACGAGATTACAGCCACGCCGGTGATCGCCAATGGCATGATGTTCATTGGGACTTTATCCGGGAAAATGATCTGCATGGACATAAAAACGGGCAATGTTATCTGGGCTTATGAAACAGGTGATTCAATCGAAGCACCCGCCCTTATGGTACCCAGGGAAAACATCGTTGTCTTTGGCACACTTGAAGGAATTGTCCATGCCGTAGACATTACAACAGGCAAACTCCGCTGGAAGTATGCAACTGACGGCCAGATCATGGGCGGAGCCAATTACTTCATCTCTTCACTGCCAAACAGGATTGTCATCGTTGTCGGCAGCTATGATAACATGCT
>RPPD01000420.1 GCA_003818675.1 Spirochaetaceae bacterium | reverse complement strand
GTCCCACGATAAAATATGTTCCTGTCATTCGCATGACAACATCAGGCGTGTAAAAGGAAAGGTCGAAAACCTTTTTCACGCCTGCAAGCGCGGGGATTGCGGATGATAAAAGTCCGGTGGTGTATATGCCAACGACTATTATTATGGATGAAACTGAGAATATTATTCCCGGACGCAGTCCGACGAGGAAGATCGAAATCAGCGGCAAAGCGAGAAGCCAGAGCCCGCCCGAACCGTCCTTGCCCGGTGAAAGTGCGAGGTATACAAACAATGCCGAGGTCATGAAAAGCGAAATGTACGAACTGATTTTAAACCGCTTGAAAATCCGCATGTACAGGAGGATAACCATAAGGAAAACAGCGAGCCCGCCGTCCAGGAGTGCACGGAGCAGATTGGATTCAAAGAAGGCTACAACTGCAAAAATGGAGATCACGATGCTGCCGGCAAAAATCATCAGGTTGAGGATGATGACCCGTCTGCGCAGTTCGGGTGCCAGTGAATCAAGGGTTCCGCTTGTGAGTATGTTGCTTATCAAATTGCGGCGCTTTGGCATTTCGTCAGTCTCCCATCAACCCTCAGTGATTATGTTCTCCAGACCCACAGAGAGGGTGAAGGGTCCAAAGTCCGTTTTAAATGGTATGCCCACTATGGGGAGGTTTTTCACAGGCCATGCTATCTGGTGGTTTTTCCCCTTGATGATGGATGGCAGTGATATCATCAGCCTGTATTCCTCCAGGCCCTTTTTTGCATTACCCGCAATGATGTTGACTATTTCGCCTATTGTGTCCACTACATCGTCATCAATGGTTGTGATCTGGCGGCCCACCAGCTTGGAAGTAAGCAAAGTCGCCAGGTCCTCGGTGAAGCTGATGACAACTGCACCCCTGGTCTCTCCGGCAATTCCTATGATCGCGGATACGTCCCACTCGTGGTCTTCATTACTTCTTACAATGTATGGTTTCTGGACCACAGGTGAGACCTTGAAGAAATCTTCAAAGACGTTGGTTGTTGAATTAATGAAAGGATTGATATATTTTATATCCATTTTCTCCGTCCTGTTATTCCAGATATTTTTTTACTTTTTCATAGAGGTTCTTTTCCGTAACCGGCTTGACCAGGTAGTCATTGACTCCTGCCTTTACAGCTTCAATCACATTATACTTGGCCGCCTCGGAGGTCACCATGATTATGGGAAGTGCTTTGTACTTATCCATGGCTCTCAGTTTTCTGACCAGGTCTATACCGTTTAAAATCGGCATATTCCAGTCCAGAAGCATGAGATCCACCTGCATGGATTCAAGTGCTTTGTAGGCTTCTTCGCCGTTTGATGCTTCTATAAAGCCGTCTTCAATATTATACATGGTTTTCATGGTGTTTTTTACTATGCTTCGCATTATCCGCGAATCATCGACAACGAGAATTTTCATCAAAACTCCTCAAAATCAAAAAAATAACAATACTGTTTGTATTTTCTACTATAATTGAGTGGCAGGTAAACTTCAAGGGTTTTTTACGGCTTGTAGAGAAACGCATTTACGCATAGAATAATTCCCGGGGGTTCTGGTGAAGATTGATGATCTGCTTTCCACAATTGAAGTCCTCTGCGCTGAGCACGGGAAACTCAACTCCATCGTGGAGTCAAGCTTTGACGGGATCTTTGAAATAGAAGAAAACGGCGATTTTTCGTTTGTAAACCCGGCATTCTGCCGTCTTTTTGAGATGAATTATGCAGTATACCGCAACTATAACTTTTTTGATGTGGTTGTTTCTGAACAAGTGAGAAAAGCTGTCAGGCAGCTCTTTGCGGGCAGGGAAAAATTTTTCATGAAAAAAATGGAGATCCCCATAAAGGAGGGGAAAACGCGGTTTCTGGAATTGAAAATGATGTTTTTCAGCCTCCGCGGGAGAAACTGCGTTATAGGCATAGCAAATGACAGAACTGAACTCGTCATGGCGGTCAAAAGCCGCGAGTTTTACATCGCCTCGCTTTACAGGCTTATAAATGAACTCAAGGTGGAGACAAAGGAAACTGTTTACCACCTGGCAAGGATCGTGGAAGCTCATGATCATGTGACGGGAAAACACCTGGAGCGGATAGAGCACTATACAAGGCTTCTGGCCGAGGAATACCATGTCATCTTCCGGGTCCGCGACCCTCACCTCACAGACCAGTATGTGGATGACCTTGCGGTTTCGTCTGTACTTCATGACATTGGCAAGGTTGGCATTCCGGACCAGATCCTCAAAAAGCCCTCCAGCCTCTCTGAGGAGGAATTTGCAGAGATCAAGAATCATACGATACTGGTTGGGGACGCCCTTGAGGGCTTCAAGGGAAAAAAGGATTACCTGTCCCTTGGCCGTGAAATTGCTCTTGCGCACCATGAGCGGTGGGACGGGAAGGGTTATCCCCGGGGGCTTTACGGCGAAAAAATACCTCTCTCAGCCAGGATTGTCTCTGTCTGCGACATGTATGACGCCCTGGTCTGTGACAGGCCTTACCGCAAGGCTGTTTCTCACGAGGATGCGGTTACCGCGATAGCTGGCGAGCGGGCAAAAGCGTTTGACCCCGAAATAGTTGATATCTTCATGAAAATTCACCCTCGTTTCCGCGAGATCAGGGACAGGTTCGCTGACGAATAGACTGCCGCGATGGGAGCTGTAATTTTACTCATAAGTTTATATCAGTGCCCCGAAGATTGTGATTTATGAAATCAGGAGGACAGATTTGGATGTATTTAGAGAAAAGAAATACATACAAGGAGGAAAACAATGCCGCAGATTCCCCCCTTCTGCCCGAATCGCGCCTGTCCCAACCACCATGTCCCGGCCGCCACAATTTGGTTTATACACTTCGGCTCATACCATAGTAAAGCTCACG
>RPPD01000419.1 GCA_003818675.1 Spirochaetaceae bacterium | reverse complement strand
GCGAGGCTCCTGTTGGCAGAAAAGCGGCTTTCCATGCAGAAGGAATTCCTTGAACTGGCCAGGTATTTAATTATAAATGGACAGAATCTAGTTGCTTTGGACATCCTGAACGAATGGGTGTTGCGGTATCCCTATGATGCAGGAATAGATGAAATATACTACCTGCTTGCAAAGCTGTATGAGGATGTGGCTGAAATCAGGGATTTCAAGAAATCAGAAGATTACTACACAATAGTTGTCAAACAGTATCCTGAGAGCAAGTATGCACAGATTTCACAGGAGAGGATAGATTATATTGACCGCTATTACATAAAAGTCAGATAAGGGGATTCGAAAAGGCAAAAAAAAACGGTATGCCTGGACGTCAATTAGCATACCGTTTAAATAGGAGGATCATATTATGTTCCTCACTTTAAACCTCGGCGTTTTGGCACAGAACTTTAGAAAAAATTGAAAAAAATCATGGGGATTTTCAGGATAGACGTGGAAAGGCTTTAGTGATCAGATCGATGTGAAAATCAGCTGACTGCCTTATTTCTTTATAGAGCCGTTTTGAAGAGTCTATTGGATTTGTATTTTGTGTACCTGATGAAATTTCATCAATTATGGGCTGTATTATAAAACTCATTATTTCCTTTGCTGGAAACCGCTGTATGGCCTGATCAATGGCTTCAAGTTTGCCTATCACAGTATGGGTTGGTTTTATATCGCGCATGCGCTTTTGAAGATCCCGTGTAAGACGGTCTCCATCAAGGGCAAGGTTCTTCAACGCGCTTAAGTCCTTTGCAAGGCTTTCAAGAATTGTCAGCAGTTTTTTGCCAATCTCAGGATCACGAGGCCCTGCAGAGTGAACCCTTGTGCGAAGGCGGTCAATTTCTTCACGGCAGACAGGAAGCGATGCAAGTTCTGAAGGCTGGACTAAGGGCATGCCGTCAATGCGTGTTCCACGGGCTCCCAGGTTAAAGGTGGTTGTATCCTGGTGCAGCTTCATCTGCGTTTCAAACCAGAATTTATAAACAACCATGCGCTGGTCCGAGAGCACCATGCCGCCATTGTTTGAAGGAACAGGGAATGCCCCACCATCATGAAGATACTTGAATGAGAAATATTCAACAGGGGTTTTCCTGAAGTCAGAAAAGTGAAAGGCATTTTCAAAATAACTGCCCCTGAAATGAGTACGCTTCATCGGAAAGCCCAGATCAAGGCCTGCCATGTAGATGGGTTTTACGCCCAGGAACCTGGCCAGGTCCCAGGCTGTTGTGGCAACAGAACCTCCTGCCCCAAGCCTGTGATGATGACCTGTCGCGGGTTCTATGAATCGGCCAAATGGAAAAAGTGAACCTGAGAACAGTATTGTTTTCCCAACCATCCTGAAAACTCTAGGATGTGTTGAGGGTTCTGAAATAAGGATAGTATCAGCGGTATTTGCGCGGTCAAGGTGGCGTGTGTTCCAATACTGAGGATCGCATACAATCGTGAAATCAGGCGTTACACCCGTTGCACAGACTGCACTAAGGGAAGTGTCAACCGCAATTATAACCATGCGCTTTGAAAGAGCGGGCAACAGAGGCAGAATCTCTTCAAGCGAAGGCCCGCCCGCAACAACAAGTCCTGGTAATTTACCTTCAAATATGTTTTCAAGATGCATAAGCCCCTCGCTTTTTGAGAGCAGGGGCAGGTTATATACCAGATTTTTTACCCAGAGTTTTCCAAACCGTGCCAGAGTATTGCGATTAATATCACGCCTTTTTAAAAAAGTCTGGAGTATTGAATCCGTATGTTCGTAATATGCCATGTCCTTGGCCCAAACTGACCGCAGTTTTATGACCTGGACATTGCCTGGAGGAAAAGATTCAATGAAGGGCAGGATTTTTTCAGCTCCGGTCGCGAGGAAAAAGGAAATAAGAGGATTCTGGAAGATAAAGGACATATCCCTGGACTCAAGGGCTTTTCGAAAAAACGAGGTGTCAGGTTCTATTACTGCACAAGGAGTATCCGGATATTTTCTTGAAAACGCTTCCACGGCATATCCCAGACCGAATCCGTAAAAAACGCATACACCGGCTGTGCTTTTTACACCACTTTCAATAAGTGTTTCTGCCTCTCGAACGGGATTGTGCCTGCTGTGCACATACAACTCCCCCCGGCGCGCAGTAATTGTGCCAGTAACTGACTTTTCAAATACAAGATCAATAGCCGGGGCAGTGTGCTCCAAAAGGCGGGCAGCATCCGGATGGGATTCCCTGAAAATGAGAAGATTTTTTTCTGCAAACATCACTGGAGAATCAGAGATATTTTCATCCCCTTTCTTAATGTAGTGCCAGGAGGCGGATTCTGGGAAACAACGTATCCATCACCCTCAAGCAGCACATCAAGGCCTGTTTCAAAAAGCGGGGCAAGATAGCGTTTGGGTAAACCGCTGAGGTCTGGCATACTGGTTCCGATCTTGATGGATTCTGGAACAGGAATTTTAATCTCGGCAGGGATAAGATACGCTGGGTCTCCCTCTTTGGGAATGTCATAGTAAAGCAGGATGTCATCAAGTGCTTTTTTGAAAAGCGGGGCCGCTATGCGGCTTCCAAAAATGGATTCACCCTTGGGATACTGGATCACGACATAGAGGATTATTTTTGGTTCAGGAACAGGGAACATGCCGATGACCGAGGCAATAAAGTTTTCCCTCGAATAACCGCCAGTGGTCGGGTCAGGAACCTGGGCAGTGCCGGTTTTGGCGGCAATTCGAAGACCTTCCGTGAACACGGAGGCGGCCCAGCCGCCCGGATGCGTAGCTCCCTCCATCATTAGCAGCACTTCATTAGCCGTGGCCTGTGATATCACACGGCGGACTTCCTCCCTCCCGTACTCGCGCAGCACTGTCCT
>RPPD01000418.1 GCA_003818675.1 Spirochaetaceae bacterium | reverse complement strand
GGGATTTGTTGACTGGACAGAGATTCACACACTTTATGCTTTCTCCAGGATATTTGTCTCGGCTTCACTATCAGAGATGCACCCCATGACTTACATAGAGGCCACCATGTCAGGGATTCCCCTTGTGACGCGGAAGGATGACAGCTGTATGGATCTGGTGCTGGACGGCAAAAGCGGGTATCTGGCAGAGACTGACTCTGGAATGGCGCAAAGAGTGGACGAACTTCTGTCTGACAGGAAAAAACTGGAAAGCTTCGGGAAGGCGAGCCTTGAAAATTCGTTAAATTTCATCGCGGAGTACAATGTAAATGGTGTGCTTGCGGTATATAAAATAGTTTTGGATCAATTCAAAAAGTCCGCGGGTTTAAAATTCCAGACAAAACATACGGGTTGAGTCGCGCAGGAGCAGGCGGTTACCAGCCAGGGCCATGGGCGCCCAGGCATCTCGTGCCTTTGGTATTGCAGTAAATTGACCTGTCACTCTGAATCCTGTTTTATCAGCCTTCGCCATGGAAAGCGTTCCCGTATCGCTCAATAAGAAAAATTTATCATCTGCATAAATATAGGGTCCGAGGCCGAAGGTGACTGTCTTGCCTGATGACCAGATAATTTTCCCTGTCGCCGGATTTGCACAGACAAACTGGTTTTTGTATTCACCGCCATCCTTGGGCATTACGCCATAGAGGAGTCCGTTTGCAAGCAGGGGAGTCTGCTGCTCGCAGGCCAGGCCTTCCTTTGGCCTGTGCCGGAAAAGAGTAGATACATTCCATACGCCTGCATCATGAGTCACCTTTATCATCATGCTTCCGCCGCCATAACCCGCGGTAAGGAAAATCCTGCCATCAGGAAAGACAACAGGTGATGGCGCAATCACTGAATTGTCCCATTCACGTGTTATCCAGAGGAGCTTGCCCCTGTCAGCCTTCTCCGCGCTCACTCCAGCTGTGCCGCCTATTCCCGCATACACGTACATTTTTTTTCCAGACAGGTTTGCGGGCATGATTGACGAATGCGACATGGTGATGTTTCCCGGATTTGGAGTTTTCCAGTTGATGCGGCCGGTTGCGCAATCCACTCCCATTAGCAGGACAGTCCCGGCTGGCGCGAGGATCACTTCATCGCCATCTATGACAGGACACTGGGCTGTGTACCACTGCGGGATTTCCGCGTCAAAATCCCTCTCAAGATCAATTCCCCAGAGAAAATCCCCGTTAAGCGCATCCACGCACATCACCTGTCCCGAAGGTCCTATTGTCACCACACAACTGTCTGTCACAGCCGGAATGGTGCGCGAGATGCCATGGTTTCTTTTGAGCGGAATATTATACCACCTGCGCCAGAGTTCTTTGCCCGTGGCGAGGGAAAAACAACGAAGGGTATCTGCCTTGCGCTGTTCATCATAGTCAAGAATATAGACGCGGCCTTGATGAACAGCCGGTCCGGAATGCCCTTCACCAAGCTCTGCATTCCAGATGATTTTGGGAGCGGATGTTTCCCATGAATCCGGAAGCGCAATTGATTCATGCGCGATGTTGTCATATTGGGTCCCGCGGAATCGCGGCCAGCTGTATTTGTCAGGTAAAGGCTCTGCGGAAAAGCGGAGAAAATACTCGCCGATTTTGACTTCTCCTGAACTGGCAGCTGCAAGCGAGGCGGGTTTGTTGTCCCTGCCCGGCAAATCAGGTGATATGGGATACGCGCTTGTGCCTGTAAACCAGAACACAATTCCACCAGCGGCCATGAGACCAAACATTGAAATTACGGTTGTCCGGATCAACTGGCCTTTCATGAAGAAAGCGTAAACTATTTTCCGCGGCCGTGTCTACCGCACTGAAATGCAGAAGAGGTCCCCTGCCGCATTGCGGATAAAGAGCCTGCCTGAACTGTATATGGGCATGGTCCAGTATACCCCGGATTTCAGCTTTGCCTGCGAGACCTGCGTGAAGGATCCGGTTGTAATGGTGTTTATGGAAAGCTCGCCCCGCTCCGAGATGATGACAGCTTTGTCGCCCACAAGTATGAAGTTGCCCGTGCGCATGGATTGCCTGAGCTTCGATGAACCAACCGCAGTATCCAAAATTTGGAAGGCGGCTGATGAGCCCATATTGCCGTCAATGCCAATAATTGCACCATTATAGAGAACAGGGCTTGTGAAGTGGGATGCCATGAGCGGACTGTCCCATTTTTTTGTAATGGACGATGCGCTGAACTGGAGCAGGGCGCTTCCTGTGTTGTAGCCGGAAGTGACAAAGACGGTGTTGCCGATCACGAGCGGGTCTGCTGCATTGACCGCGTAGCTTGTCACCCAGCCGTACTCCCAGAGTACGCGGCCCGTGGCAACTTCGACTCCATAAAGAGCGGTTTCACCAAACAGGGCCATGGTGCGCATGTTTCCGATGGAGAAAAGCACGGGTGTGGAGTAACCGCCTTTTCCTTTTGCGCTGGACCAGATAAGCGCACCGTTTGTCTTATTGAGTGCTATGCCGCTCTTGTTGGCATTAATCAGGGCCATGTTGCCCTCTATTACAACAGATCCGGCAAATGTCCATGTGGGCGATCTTGCGCCAAAATCACGGACCAGGTGTTTTGACCAGATTACTGCTCCAGAAGAAGCGTTCAGGCAAAAGATGTGGCCCTCGCTTGAAACAGTATAAACCAGGTCCCCGTCCAGCGTTGGGGTGGATCGCGGGCCAGGATATTCATTGTTGCCGCATGCGTAGGAGTATTTCCAGATCACAGCCCCGGAGTCCGCATTCAGACACCAGACAGTGTCATTGCTCCCGTCATTTCCCATGGTGTAGAGCCTGTTTCCCCTGATTGAGACTCCGGAGTAGCCCTTTCCGAGCACAGATTGCCAGGTGATCTTTGCACCACTTGAGAGT
>RPPD01000417.1 GCA_003818675.1 Spirochaetaceae bacterium | reverse complement strand
TCCTTGTTCCCGGCCCTGGCAAAGATCAAAATGGTAGGAGCCTTTTTCATCCTTTTCTGCAGCATGTTCAAGCATTATTGCAGCCTGTGCTTCAAATTTGGATTCACCGCATATTCCCGAAAATGCAGACACGGCGTCAAAAAGTCTTCCTGCACTTGAAGTCATTGGTGAATTCATGCCTGCAAAAATCTGGTAGAGTGTCATGTCTACTTCCTCGGGCGTCACCATGTCTGACATTGCAGCTGGAATGTGCTCACGTACATTTTCACCAAATATTTCCCAAAGATATGAAAGAGACATTCTTTTGGGAAATCTCACGGCAGCATCTGCGCCTGGCATTTTGACCTTTTTCAAAGAAGCTCCGCGGGAAAAGCCCGCATGTTTTGCAACAAGGATTTCCCCCCCCCATATAGTGTTGTCGGTTCCATATCCAGTGCCATCAAGCGCCACTCCAAGTACGGACTCTTCAAGCCCATGTTCTGCCATGCATGACACTATGTGTGCATGATGGTGCTGAACCGCTATTTTGGGCAGTCTGTTCATCCATGACAGGGAAGGCGGAGGATCAAATGCCGCCTGTGTACTTTCATAAAGCGGGTGCATATCATGCGCTATTATATCAGGTTTGATTCCGTATATTTTTGTGAAATGGCTGATCGCATGATAAAGTGAATCTGCGGTTTCCCTGTTTTTTAGATCACCGATATGATGGCTCATGTATGCCACACCATCATGTGATAAGCATATAGTATTTTTAAGTTCAGGACCAAGGGCAAGTATGTTTGCAGGCTGTTTTTTCTTCAAGTTGATGGGCGCTGGCACGAATCCTCTTGCCCTGCGTATTGGATAATCAGCGCCATTCCATAGCCGCATCACAGAATCATCAATACGTGTATGTATTTCCCTGTCGCCCAGTATGAAAAAATCTGCAATATCAGCAAGTCTATCAAGGGCATTTTTATCCGTAAATGCGATTGGTTCATCATTAATGTTTCCGCTCGTCATCACAAGCGGAAAATTTATTGTTTCAAATAACAGAAATTGCAGCGGAGTATATGGCAGCATGACTCCCAAATTATTATTATCTGGTGCGACTACATCAGCCACCGGGGAGTTTTCCCTCTTCTCAAGCAGAATGATCGGTCTTTCAGCGCAAGCAAGCCTGTTTTGCTCCTGGACTCCCGCCACAGCGATGTTTTGCAGTGCATTCAGGTCCCCTACCATGAGAGCAAACGGTTTTTTTTCCCTGTTCTTGCGCTCACGAAGCCTGATAACTGCCTGATCATCCAGCGCATTTACCGCCAGATGGAATCCACCCAGCCCCTTAATGGCGACAATCTTTCCTTCACGAAGAATATTTGCTGTTTGTATAATCAGCTCCTGCATTCTTATGCTCGTTTTGCCGCTTACAATCAGGTTTCCATTTCTTTCCGACAGGTGCATGTGAGGACCGCATTCAAAACAGGCGTTAGGCTGTGCGTGGAAGCGTCTGTTTGACGGATCATGGTATTCATCCGCACATGGACCGCACATGGTCCAACCTGCCATTGTAGTGGAAGCGCGGTCATAGGGAATGTCCTTTATTATTGTAAACCTGGGGCCGCAATGAGTACAGTTTATATAGGGATAATAATAGCGTCTGTTATCTTTTTGAAACAGTTCTTCAAGGCAATTTTCACATATGGCGCTGTCTGAAGCAATCCTTGCATTTCTTGTTCCTGTCTGGTCACTTTCAGTAATGCTGAATGAGTCCCAGATTTTATCTGTATCAAATTGTGAAACAGAAACCTCCTCCACGACAGCCCGGGGAGGAGGGTAATTTCTAATGGCATTTACAAGCGAAACAATCCCCTCATGCCTGCCCTGCACAAGTATCTCAACGCCCTGCGGATTGTTTTTTACCATGCCCGCAAGCCCGTTTTCCCGCGCTTTAAGGTAGACAAATGGTCTGAATCCGACCCCCTGCACAACCCCGCGGACAATAACACGTTTTGTCTCCATAAAAAACTTTCAAATGCTTTATTAAAAAATCATCCTGCTATCAGCTTCTGCAGATTTTCCACCCTCTTTTTAAGTACTGCTTTGATTGCAAATGCAAAAAATCCCGTAATTCCCATCTCGCCAACATATACTCCCGGCAGGAGCGCCATTTTTATCCAGGCTTCAAGATGGACCTTTCCAGCCTTTGCATCTGTCTTCATGAATTGTGGTCCTGTAAGTATTCCCATTCCTTTTTTCCAGACCTGTTCCTGGCCATATTTGAACTGCTTGAAACCTTCCTTGCTCATGAAATCCTGGATTAACTTGTTCAAGTCTGCTTCTGATTTTTTTGAATCAATGTCATTGATGTAGCGTCCCATAATATCTCCTTTTGTGAAAAATTATCTGCTATTGTATCAAAAATATCAAGTATTATTAAATCATCTCAGGTTAAAGAGCCACTCCAACAGTTTTGCCAATCCATCTCCTGTTTTGGCTGATACTGGATACACTGGAATGTTGTTATTCACATTCCTGATGTTCTTCTGATACATGTCAGCATCAACATCAAGGTGAGGAATCAGATCCATTTTTGTCAAAACGACCGCACGACTGTCGCGAAAAAGAAGCGGGTATTTGAGGGGTTTGTCCTCTCCTTCTGTAACGCTTAAGACGGCAATCTTGCATGTCTCTCCAATGTCAAACTCCGCGGGACATACCAGATTCCCCACATTCTCAACAAACACAAAATTCATGTTTTCAAGATTCTGATCCGAAAGTACCTGATATATGGTTTGCGCAGACAGATGGCATGCTCCCTTGGTGACGATCTGATGTGCATGTATTTTTTTGCCGGCAAGTCTTTCTGCATCCCGGGCGGTCTCCACATCGCCCTCAAGCACAATGCACCTATA
>RPPD01000416.1 GCA_003818675.1 Spirochaetaceae bacterium | reverse complement strand
CTCACGGATGTCCTTCTCGTTATTCTTGCTGCACAGACACAACAGTCTCCCCCGCTCTTTCTGTGCTTTCATGAACTGCTGGATTTCCAGGTGAACGCCGTCAATCGCGATCCCGGAAACCCCGTCCTCCCCGCACACGCCCGCCCAGAGCGTGTTGTCGCAATCGAGTATTATCGCCTTGCAGGGATCCATAATGGATGCGAGAATCCGCCTTGAAACAACCGTGCCGAGAATGGAAAAAAACTCCGCCACATACGGGATATGCGCCAACTTATCCGCGTGATAATCATAATAATTATCCATTGGATACAAACCAAGTATGTCTTCGGCCGTAATGAGCGTTACGGAATTGTTTTTTTCCATTGCGCCCGCAAGGAATTCCCCAGCATCTTTCATTATATCTGCGCGGATGCCGCGGGTTTCCCCGGGTGAACCGGGGCAAATGCACACGATCATTGATTTTTTGCTGACTTCGCAAAACTGTTCTATCGCGTCAGCAAGGTCCTTGATATTCCGCGTCAACAGCTCCTTGAATTCCACTTTCCCGGATTCTTCATTATGCTCGATCATGTTCGCGGGTACGAAGTCTTCGATCCTGACAAACACCGAGCCCGTTCCCTTCGCGGCATGCAGAATTCCGTCAGGCGACAACAATTGCGCGATGACCTGATTGCCGGAAATTGACCGGAAAACCGCGTCATATCCGTGCGCCCCAAGCCAATAGCCGATGGATTCCCTTACGGGATCAACGGTAAAAGACGATACGATCGTCACCTCATGCTTTTTCATTTTGCGACCCCCTGGCGTTTTTGCAGTTTTCACATTAACTTGATGGAAAAAGTATAACGTGATATCGTTATTTGTCATGTCACCCCTTTGGGCGACATGACAATATTTTGTTTTTTATCTATACAGATGATATATTTCACTCAAAAGGAACATTTAATTCAGTTACTTACGGCGAGATGCAGGCAGTAGTTCCCGTAAAGAAAGCAGAATCAATACATTGTTCACTTTTTTGGAGATGACAAAAAATGGCTGAACTTTCGTTTTTTTTCCTGAGTATTTTCGCGATACTGTCCCTGTATCATTTTTTTATCTGGCTTTGGTACAAAGAAGATAAAATTAACCTCTCATTCATATTCCTCTCGTTATCACTTATGGCGTATCATCTGTCCAGGATCATTTTTTCCGGTGAGCCGCAATTTACGATTTTCATCAATATCGGTTTCAGCATTGCCATGTGCATTGTACTCCCGTATTTTTCATACGCTTTGGGCCTTTTCCCTGAAAAATGGAAATGGGTTCATTACATCGGCTCGCTGATCATGCTGGTCATCGGCAGCATGTTAAGTTATCTGATTTATAACACAGGCGATATAATGTTGTTCGGTCCTGTCTTATGCCTCAGCATTTTCAGTTATGCGCTCCTCGGCAATACTTTCATGATGTGGCATTTTTTTACAAACAGGATGTATAAAAATAAAAAATTAAGGTTTTATTTCGCAGGATACTGCATTGTGCTCGTTTCAGTGTTCACAAGCGGCATTGTTTCGGGACTGATCATCCCCAACCGCGCGAGACTTGTCGGATTTCTTCTGCTAAACGTGCCCTTCCTGGTCATGACAATCGTGTTCGCTTATTCACTTATCAAAGACAAATACCGCGCGCGTGAAAACGCGTTGATCGACATGGGAAATCCGATACCGGCCGGCAGTGAATACGCTTTCAACCTCATGATAAACAAGGCGGAAAACATGTTTCGGGATCTCAGCAAGGATGATCCTCATGAATTGGCGCTTTTCCAGCTTCCGGAAAATAAACGCGCGGCGAAAACGATAAAACAGCAGGCGGTCGCGGTTAAGGAAGAAACAGGGCTTGAAAGCATTTCAAAACGGCAGAATGAAATTGTACTGATGCTCAAACAGGGTCATACGAGAAAGGAAATCTGCAACAAGCTTGGGATATCCATGAACACATTAAAAACCCAGCTTGGCAGGCTTTATGAAAAATACCATGTAGACAACAGGATCGAACTTCTGAATGTTTTCTTCAAATAGTCAATAACTGGAAAAGAAGGAGTAAGTATGCATTGCATTTCGGTTATCGGAACAGGCTACGTGGGATTGGTAACTGGCGCGTGCCTGGCTGATTTTGGCATGGACGTAATATGCGTCGACAATAACATTGAAAAAATCCAGCGTCTGCAGAAAGGCGAAATCCCGATCTATGAAAACGGCCTGGATATGGTTGTCAAGCGCAATGTCGGGACGGGTAGATTGCGTTTCACCTCCAATCTACCGGCGGCCGTGCATGACGCGGAAGTGGTTTTTCTCGCAGTCGGCACTCCGCCGCTTGAGGACGGAAGCGTCGATCTTGCGGCCCTTTTCTCCGCGGTCGACGAAATCGCCGCAGGCATGGACGGATACAAGGTCATTGTCACGAAAAGCACGGTCCCCGTCGGAACGACAAATCGCATCAAGAGGGAAATCAGCGCCAAGCTTGACGCGCGCGGGGTCAAAACCGGTTTCGACATGATCTCAAATCCGGAATTCCTGCGGGAAGGCTCGGCGGTGTATGATTTCATGCATCCTGACAGGGTCATCCTGGGATACAACTCCGGCAAGGCCCTGGAAATAATGAAAAGCGTTTATCGCGTTTTGTATCTGAATGAGACGCCTTTTATCGAGACGAACATCCAGACGGCGGAAATGATCAAATACGCGTCAAACGCGTTTCTCGCGTTAAAAATCACCTACATCAACCAGATAGCCAATCTGTGCGAGGCCGCGGGCGCGAATGTCATAGATGTCTCTAAGGCGATGGGCAAGGACGCGAGGATCGGCTCCAAATTTCTGCATCCAGGACCCGGGTACGGAGGAAGCTGCTTCCCG
>RPPD01000415.1 GCA_003818675.1 Spirochaetaceae bacterium | reverse complement strand
TCTTCAATTATCTGATCCGCAAAGCTTTTTTCCGGCCCTGATTTGACATTGATTCTCCTGCTTAATACTTTTTCCTCTTCACGTGTAATAAGCTCCTCAATGGCAGATATTTCTGCTAGAAGAAAACTGGAGATATCCACGCCCCTTTTTAATGCCTGCACGTAGCGGTCCTCAAAATTGGACTTGTGCGTGGTGGACTTGAAATACTTGTAGTGGTATTCACCGTATTTTTCCCGAATCTTGGCCACAGTCCTGGATATTTCCTCAGGGGAGAGCTTCCTGGTCGACATGTTTAATTTATAGGAATATTTCCGCAAATAGTCAAGATTGGCGTCCTGCCAGAGGCCATGAAGCCACAGGCACCTGAACAGCCAGGGCTGCAACGACGGGCCGACTCCTGCATCGTCATTTTTAACATCAAGCTCTTCTCATAAAAAACACTTCAGCCCGGCTGCTTGCTGAGCAGGCCCAGGCGTATTCCGAAGAAGATTTCCTTGTTGATCTGGAAGTCGAAAGATTCGATTATACCACTCCCGGCAGTTATAGTTGGCCCAATCCATACAGGGATGCCACTGCGAAACTCTATATCATCGCAGGCGGCGGATCAGGCCGTGTACTGGCAAAGGTTTATATCCGGGTCAAGGCATTTGGAATCCGGAACCAGTGGACTGGTCAATCACTCTGCATCAGAGGTGATGACCCGGATAATTACGCAATCACGGGATTTACAGATACCTATTCCACACGGTCTCCTGCGCTCTGGATTGAGGAACCGGTAGCAGAGACAGATGCCGTACGGCTGAAAAATGTCGTCTCCGGAAATTATTTGTGCGTTGATACCGCGATACCGGGCAGAGTCATATGCGGAATGGTACCTTGATGAATATGACGGCTATACGCGCATCTGAAGCGCAACAGGCGCCGGTTTCATCAATCTTGACAGCCAGGAATTTGCCCTGCCCGGCTGGGGAAAGCTCTACGCGGAATTATCAGCGGTCCCGGAGGTCAATCCAGGCAGTCAGTGGAGGCTGATTCCGTCAACCGGGTACCGTGCTTTGTTCTATCATCTGAGAAACAGACAGACCGGAGATTATCTGAACAGCCTTTACGGAGAAGATTTTGCCTTCTGTACCCCGATGATCGGGGAAACGATAGGTTTTCCAATTGAAATAATCCAGGAATCCGAAGGATTTGTCAGGCTGAGGAATGCACAGACATGTGAATACCTCTATGGTGAAGAAGGGAGCGATGTCGCGAAATATTCACTGACACCGCCCACCCTGAAAAGTTCACAGTGGGAATTGATAATAAATATTTTATATTGATTTTATTCCGCACATTTTGCAGCCGGCTGCCGGGAAGACAGCCGGTTTTTTTCTGCAACCGGTATTTTCACAATAAACGGAATATAATATTATGCAATAAAAAAAGAAGGAGAAATATCCATGAAAAAAACATCACTCGCCTTTTTTGTTCTTCTGTTGGTTCTGGCGGGCTGCTCCCTGCAGAGTAAACCGCTGGCAGGAAGCAGTGTTCCGGGCAGCAGCGCTCCGGTAACAGATAATCGCACGCTCACAGAACAGGGGCAGACCTGGCCGGAAGAGGATTTCCTGGTCCCATATGTTGTAGCAACGTTCGATTTTACCACTCCCGGCACATATCAGTGGAAAAACGAATTCCAGGACGCGGCTGCGACAGTCTATCTCATAGGCGGTGGGGGTGGCGGCGGCGGGAGCGGATCGAACAAGAGCACCACATCCACCAAGAACGCCAGCGGCGGCGGTGGAGGCGGCGCGAGTGGCGCCAAACCCCAATACAAGGGCAATTACGGCGGTGCGGGCGGTTCAGGTAGGGTACTGATACAGGTGCATATCCAGGCCAAGGCATATGGATTACGGAACCGGTGGACCCTCCAATCACTTGCTCATGCTCAAGATAATTATGATGTCGATATCGCCATCATGGTACTTTCTTCCTGTTATCGCGCGCCCACTGCTATAATCTGGATCGAGGAGCCCATAGCCGGTTCAGAGGCAGTTCGATTGAAGAGCAGCACATCAGGCAAGTACCTTTTGTATGATCCGGAAAATCCCGGGAAAGTCAGCTGTGGAGCGATTCCTACGGAGGCTCAAAACGCGGAATGGTATCTTGATGATCATGACGGATACACACGCATCAGAAACGCCGCTGGAGGCGGTGTCATGAACCTCGAGAACCAGGGAATCGTCATTCCAGAAAATAATAATTGGCGGTGCGCGGAATTGACAGCCGTACCAGAACAGAATATCAGCAGCCATTGGCGGCTCGTGCCACCAAGCGAATCCTGTTTTTTTTACAGTCTAATAAACCGACAAACCGGTGATTATCTTCAGCCCGGTACGAATGATGATTTTGCCTATTGCATTTCATCGACTGAAGAAATACCCAGAACGCTGTTCATGATACAGGAATCAGGAATTACCAATATTATTGGCATAAATGGTTATCCCCTCAATGTAGAGATACGCGACCAGATTGCCAGGTTTTCCCTGCCACCCCCCGGGAGTTCAACAGCCTGTTGGGAACTCGAGGAATCCGATGGATTTATCAGGTTGATGAATGCACAGACCGGTGAATATCTCTATGATGAAGAAGGAAGCGATGTCGCCAAATATTCACTGACACCACCCACCCTTGAAAGTTCACAATGGGAATTGGTTATAAATGTAATCTATTGACTCAGAACGCACGCGCACTTCAACCGGCTGCCCTCCCGGCAGCCGGTTTTTTTGCCGACCGCTTACCAAAAGGCCGCAGCATGCGACACTCAACGTCAAAATTTTCTTGTTCCAGACAAATCGATATCATCATTACACGGCAGGCTGGTTTGCCCAAATTGAAAAACCCCGAAGACGAC
>RPPD01000414.1 GCA_003818675.1 Spirochaetaceae bacterium | reverse complement strand
TATCGAGCACAGCGGCCTGGGCAGGCTGATTTCAAAAATAACCCGCAGTCACGGCTGGGGTGAAAAAGCAAGGTCATGGTCACTTGAATTGAAGGAAAATATTTCTTTTCTTTGGAAGGAAAAACTTCATATTATAGCCCTGGACGCGGTTCTCTCCACGCTCATACTATGCATGCAGGTGTATTCACTGGTCTATGTCTTCATGAGCCTCGCAGGAGTGTCCCTCAATTTTTTTGATGTCTTTATCACAGTGCTACTTCTCAACCTTGTTGTATACTACATCCCGAGTCCCGGTGCCTCAGGCGGCATAGAGGGCGTTTACTCCATGGTATTCGCCCACATTACAGGTTTGCCACAGCTCTCCGTGCTCTCGGTAACCATCTGGAGATCAGCAACATATTATCTTCAGATTTTCTTTGGATTGTTCTTCTTTGCAAGGTTGCGGAAAAAGGTGGTACAGCAAAAAATTACCATTTAAAATCAAAATGGACCCTTTTTGCTGTACCACGGAGTTTCGATGTCCGTTATTTCAATCTTCCTGAAAGAGACCCACAACTTCTCTGGCGCTAGTCGCTGAGCACAATAGTCTGCAGAAGGTTTCAGACCGCGTAACCCTGGCAATTTCCGCCAGCGCCTCAAGATGCGGTCCTGACTGGTCTGGCGCCGCCAGCATCAAAAAGAAGAGTTTGGAAGGTTGGCCGTCCACCGCCTGGAAATCCACGCCTTTGGGAGAGACACCCATGGCGAGGGTCAGGGATTTCACCTGGTCAGTCTTGGCGTGAGGAACCGCAATTCCCTTTTCAAGGCCTGTGGATCCGAGGCTCTCCCTTTTCATTATCGCGTCACAAGCCTTGTCCGCATCCTGTATCTTGCCATGCTTCACGAGAACATCCACAAGCTCACGGATCACATCAGTTTTTGTCACTGACTCAAGAGGCACCTTGACGACATCCTCTTTTATCAGGTCCAACAAAGCCATACTCTCACCTTCCTTGTCTATTGAAAATATATTGAAAACATTGTCATGGAGTCAAGCTGTCATACAGGTCCCATACCCTCTCGTCGTCCTTGACTATCAGGACAGAACAGCTGACATTGCGCATGGCACGCTCCGCCTCGTTATAGGATTCGTCGCGCCTGCTTCTTATCTTTGAAAGCTCCCCCAAAACCAGGATATCTGGTTTCTGCTCTGAAACCTCGGCCTTTATTTCCAGAAACGGTGTCCCGCGTTTCTTTTTGGTCACGACAGTGACACCCTTTTCAATTCCCATGTTCTTTACATGATTGAGATACCTTTCAGCATCTGCCTCAATGTCCCGGGTGTATTCCTCCTCCTCGGACTTGAGAAATATGTTGGCCTTTACAAGCTCCTCAGCTGCGCGCGTGTTGACAACGTAGAGCGCCGTGAGTTCGGCGCCTGAAATTCTTGCCAGGCAGATCGCGTACTGCGCGGCGGTGACTGATTCCTCCGAACCATCCACATAGACAAGAAGCTTTTTTATCAGGTTCTCCACAGGCTTCTCCCCATCTATAGATTTCTTTCCAGTCTGCTCTTTACCAGTTTCATGAGCACGAACATGTCGCGCTCGTTCTCCTCAAGCCGGTTCTGTATCATGACAACCGTCTGTTCCAGATCCGGAATTGCAATCTTTTCAAGCGCATTTACCTTGCGGATTGTCTTCTTTACTTCATTGGCAAGCCTGATGAGCGAAACCTTGAGCTCCGCGAGCCTGCCCATTATTTCAAGCGCCTGCTTGAAATTTGTGAGCGAAGTGTCGATCCAGAAACTCGTGCCCTCCGGGCTGTAGTATGGAGGGAAGTCCTTGAATGATGTCTCCACCACGGGCAGACCAACGCCCATCACCTTGCGCTCCCGGAGCTGTATTGAAGTCTGTATGTTGATGGCGGAAGCGAGGCTTAATACCTTTCTCTTCCCCATGTCGAGAACCGCTTTCTCCAGTGTCCTGTAGGCATGGCTGAGGGCCTTCGACGCCATCTCCTGGTGCTCGACCGCCTGGTCAACCAGGTTTAAAAGTTCCATCACCAGGATGTTGCGCTTCTGGTCCAGAAGTTCGTAGCCGAGCTTGGCGAATTTCATCTCCTGCTTGAACTTGATGAGGTTTGTCTTTGTAGGTGCAACATTGCGCATAAATCCCTTGTCCCCTCGTTTCAACTATAGACAATGCGGAAAACTGTTTCCAAGGTTTGTGAAAACCTCAGGAATCTAAAGTCAGCCGCCATTGTGATAATACGCGTCAATTTCCGCCTCTGTGACGCGGTGCAGTTCTTCCCTGGGCAAAATCCGCAATGATTCCCAACCGAGGCTGAGGGTCTCCTCGATCGAGCGGTCCTCGTCCATTTTTTGCGACACGAATTTGCGCTCGAAGAACTCGCCGAACTCCATGTACTGGTGGTCAAGCGGGGTGAGTTCCTCCTCGCCGATGACCGATGCGAGGTTGCGCACGTCCTTGACGTAGCTGTAGGCCGCGAAGAGCTGGCTGGCCAGGTGCGGGTGGTCTTCCCTGGTCATTCCCTTTCCGATGCCGTCCTTCATGAGCCTGGAAAGCGACGGCAGGCCCGCGACCGGCGGATAGATGTTGCGGCCGAACATCTCGCGCTCAAAGACGATCTGGCCTTCCGTAATGTAGCCGGTGAGGTCGGGTATCGGGTGCGAGATGTCGTCGTTGGGCATTGTCAGGATCGGAAGCTGGGTTATCGAACCCGGGAAACCCTTGATCATTCCGGAGCGCTCGTAGAGCTCCGCGAGGTCCGAGTAGAGATAGCCGGGATAGCCCTTTCTTGACGGAATCTCCCCGCGGATGGTCGAGATCTCGCGCAAAGATTCGCAGTAGTTGGACATGTCGGTCATGATGACCAGCACGTGCATGTTGTGCGTGAATG
>RPPD01000413.1 GCA_003818675.1 Spirochaetaceae bacterium | reverse complement strand
GCACGGGCGGTTCTCATGGATGTGGAATCTTACCAGACCATGAAAAACGCATTCAATCTCCTGAATATAATCCGCATATCAGAGGAAGAGCTGGCGGGGGGCGAGTATCAGGAAGCAAATAGCGTTTTCAGCGAAATTGAAAAGAAACATTTCCAGAAATGAACAGGGAATACAGAGTCCTTCTCCCGAAGTCCGCGAAGCGTGACATTGAAGAAATAGTCAGTTTTTTTGCCGCAGACAGAAAAGAATACGCGCATGACGTTTATCAGGGAATAAAAAACAAAATTGATTCATTGCGGCATTTTCCCGAAAAGGGCAGAACAGTCCCTGAGCTGCACAGGCAAAAAATCAATGCATACAGGGAATTATTGGAATCATACTGGAGAATCCTGTATAAAATAGAGAAGGATACGGTTATTGTGCTTGCTGTCATTGACGGCCGGAGGAATGTCCTGGATATCCTGATAGAAAAATTACAGAGGAAATAATAATTCAAATATCCTACAATGGAATTATCCGCCTCAAAGGAGTCCAAGCATGTCCATCAAAGATACAATCATGTCAATTTTCCCCGAAGAAAGCAGCCTGCCCTCCGAAGTGCAGTTGAAGGAAATAAATCAGCGCCAATACCTGGCCGGCGGAAGGCTGCGCGAGTGGAAAGGCCCTGTCCAGGATGTGCTCTCACCTGTATGCCTGAAGACAAAAAACGGTGCGGCCCGGAAAAAGATAGGCAGCTACCCCTTATGCACGGAAAAGGAGTCGGAGGAGGTTCTTCAGGCGGCGGTTGCGGCCTGGGACTGCGGCCGGGGCGAATGGCCCTGCATGGGGTTGGAAAAGCGCATCCGCTGCATTGAGGACTTTGCCTTTAAAATGAAGGAAAAGCGCGAGATCGTGGTCAATCTTATAATGTGGGAAATCGGCAAAACCCGCAAGGACAGCGAAAAGGAGTTTGACCGCACGCTCCAGTATATTTATGACACAATAGAGGCGGTCAAGGACATGGACCGCGCAAGCTCCAGATTCTCAATAGAGGAAGGGATCATAGCCCAGATCAGGCGCGCTCCTCTGGGTGTTGTACTCTGCATGGGTCCGTACAACTACCCGCTCAACGAAACATACACAACCCTCATCCCTGCCCTGATCATGGGGAATACCGCCATCTTCAAGCCGCCGAAGTACGGCGTTCTTCTGCACCAGCCGCTTCTTGAGGCGTTTGCCGAGTGCTTTCCCAAGGGGGTTGTGAACACCATCTACGGCGAGGGCACAAAGATTATCCCGCCCATCATGGCCAGTGGCAAGGTGGATGTGCTGGCTTTCATCGGCTCATCCAAGGTGGCGGACATTCTCAAGCACCAGCATCCCCAGCCCCACCGCCTGCGGAGCATCCTGGGACTGGGTGCCAAGAACGCAGGCATAGTGCTCGCCGACGCCGACATGGAACTCGCCGTAAAGGAATGCGTCACAGGCAGCCTCTCATACAATGGCCAGCGCTGTACCGCACTGAAAATTCTCTTCGTCCACAAATCAAGGATAGACGAGTTTCTCACCATGTTCACGGCAGAACTTCTAAAACTCAAGTGCGGGATGCCGTGGGACGCGGACGTTGCGCTCACCCCTTTGCCTGAAGGAGGAAAATGCGAATACCTGGACAGTGTGGTCAAGGACGCAACAGCCCTTGGCGCAAAGATCATCAATGCAGATGGCGGCGTCTTCAACAACACATTTTTCTATCCTGCCCTGCTGTATCCGGTTAATGAAAAGATGCGCGCCTACCACGAGGAACAGTTTGGACCTGTAATTCCCGTGGCATCATTTGAGAATATCGAGGAACCGCTAAACTACGTGGTGGACTCGGCCTTTGGCCAGCAGCTGTCCATCTTTGGCACTGACCCGGACTGCATATCAGACTTGATTGATCCGCTCGTCAACCAGGTCTGCCGCCTGAACATCAACAGCCAGTGCCAGCGCGGTCCTGATGTCTTCCCGTTCACCGGCCGCAAGGACTCGGCCGAGGGGACGCTCTCTGTCTCGGATGCCCTGCGTTGTTTTGCAATAAGGACATTGGTTGCGGCCAAGAGCTCTGATGTGAACAAGAAAATACTCACGGGAATGGTGCGGGAGCGAAAGAGCAGCTTTCTCTCTACGGACTTTATTTTTTAATCCTTCTTGCCAATAATCCCGGCAGTGGCCGCGGAATAATCTTTGGCAGCCGGCAATTCGTATGATTCCGGAAGAAGTTTGAGCTTCACGCGGCCCGAGTCTGCGGCGCGGCAGATAGCGTCCAGGCCCTGCAGTATCCGGCGTATGCGCAGCTTGGTGAGTTGGACCGCTTTATCATGGAGCGCCTGGCCCCTGGCCTCGGCCTGGGAAATGCGCGCAAAGAGAATCTCCACAAGCCGCTGTATGTTTTCATTTGCAGTGTAAAACGCCACAACCCGCTTCATTTCACCACCTCCCAGGAGATGCAGGCGCTTCAGGCTTCCAAAATATATTTTTGTTTCTATTTTCAGATGGATTGGAGCTTCAGAGAGTACCTGGCCTGGTTTGAGCCAGTCATGCCCCTCCTGTGAAAGGTAGAGCTTGAGTTCCTGCGCCTGTGTGACCAGCTGGCCAATTTCATCCGCAAGCGTGTAACGCAGAACACTCTTCTTCCTGAAAAATCCGATAATATGCGATAGAATAGCGAGGGCAATCAGGCCTGCAAGGCCTGTGATGACTATATACAATTCATTCATCGTCCCACTCCTTTTTTTGATCTTAAGCAGTGTAACCCGGGGCCCCGGGCTTTTCAAGTGGCTGAAAAGAAAAAACAAGCGACAGGTATTTCTACTGGCGAGGCATTTTGTCCCTGATCCTTCCCAAAAGCCTGAGCAGTCCGTCCAGTATGGTCAGCGGATGCGGGGGACAGCCCGGGAT
>RPPD01000412.1 GCA_003818675.1 Spirochaetaceae bacterium | reverse complement strand
TCACAGTATGCAATGCTGCAGCGCAAAGTTGAGGAGATGCACAGCAGCGGAAAAAAGCTCGTCTTTCTTTTTGATGATTTTCACAAGATCACATCAAACAAGAAATTTCCCCTGGAATTCTTTTCTTTCCTCAGATCGCTTGCCAACAATTATAACCTTGCCTATGTAACAAGCTCATTTCTTGAACTGCAGAAACTCTGCGTGGCCAAGGACATAGAAGAATCTCCATTCTTTAATATATTCACAAACATTTCACTTGGGCTGCTCGCGCGCTTGGAAGCAGTTTCACTTCTGTCGCGGCTTTCAGGATGGGATGAAAAAAAATCAGGCGACGTCGTGGACTGGTGCGGGCCTTCACCCTACCTGGTCAAGCTCGTCGCAAAAAGCTGCCAGGCAGGCGCCAGGCCTGATGACAATTATGAAAAGCAGTTTCTCCCGCTTTTCCAGGATTATTTTACGCATATCATGGCGGTTGTGCCGCGTGAGGCATTTAAAGCCCTGAAGGAGCTGGTGAAGGGCCGCCAGCCTGACGTGAGCGAGGCCCACCTGGTGCGGCCTTTGGTCAGGCACCGCTTTTTGGATGAGGAAGAGGAAAAGCTTTCATTTTTTTCAGAGGCCTTCAGGATGTTTGCGGCAAAAAGCCTCAAAGAGGACATGCTAAAAGGTGCCTGTAAAAATGCCACGCCATAGCATGGCCCTGAATAACTGATAAAGGAGACGGCAAGGATGCCTTCCATTGATGATCTGCTGCGCAAGCGCAAGGAACTCCTGGACGATATTGACAAGGAAATTCGCTCGCAGTACACGCGTGCAGTTACACTTCTGTTCACGGACATAGTGGGTTCCACCCAGTTCTTTGAGGAAATGGGGGACATCTCGGGCCGCCAGATGATCCAGACTCATAATGACCTGCTGTTCCCCATAATAGGCGAGTACGGCGGTCGTGTGATAAAGACAATTGGAGACTCGATCATGGCAAGCTTCGAGGATCCGTGCAAGGCCGTTACAGGCGCGGTTGTCATGCAGAAGGCCCTTGAGACATACAACAAGGTTTCAGACCAGAAACACAGGATCAAGGTGCGGATGGGTCTGCATTTTGGCGAGGCCGTGGTGGATGAAAAGGACCTTTTTGGCGACATGGTCAACACGTCAGCCAGGGTCGAAGCCAGGGCAGATGCAGGCGAGATCATAATCTCGCACAGCCTGAAAAACCAGTTGGGAGATTTCGGATATCCGGTGGTTTTCCTCGGCACAGATGTTGTGAAGGGCAAAAAGGAAAAAATTGATTTCTTCATGATAAACTGGAACAGCCGCGACGAGCGCGAGATCGTGGAGTCATGGAAAACCAGGATCACAATCACAATCACGCACGAGAAAAGCGGGGCTGGAAAGCCGCATGTGATCATCAGGAACAATATTTCTCTTTCGCCCGAGATCCAGCCTCTTGCGCAAAAGGGGAATCCGTACTTAAACCGTGTCATGCTGCCGCATCCGCGTCTTTTTTTCGGAAGACAGGCCCTGGTAAAGCGCATTCTCACGCGCATCCAGTCCGAGCGTCCGCAGTCCATATCCATTGTGGGCGAGAGGCGCATCGGGAAATCATCACTGTTAAACTACCTCAATTTTGCGAGCACTAGGGCCCTGATGATGGATTCCCCGGAGAAATATATTTTTCTCTTTGTGGATTTCCAGCAAATACGGGCAAATACCGCGGGGGAAATAATCGGTGTAATTTTGCGGGAATTGAAACGAACCATGGCTGCAAACATGGAGCTGGAAGTGCCGGAGGATTTTGACGGCATGCGCATTCTGTGCCAGGCAATTGCGGATGCGGGATACAAGTTCATCATGTTCTTTGACGAGTTTGAATCCGTGACAAAGAATCCCAATATCAAGCCTGACTTCTATTCATCATTCAGGTCGCTCGCCAATAAATTTCCCCTCGCTTTCGTAACAGCTTCGGGCAGAAACCTCAAGGACATGTGCGTTACTCACGAGATTTCCGATTCGCCCTTTTTCAACATTTTCTCAGTGCAGAACGTGGGGCTGTTCAAACAGGAGGAGGCGGCGGAACTTGTAAAAACGCCCTCTGCGCAATGCAATGTTCCACTTGAGCCTTTGGCGAGCAAGATAATGGCTGAAGCCGGGCTTTATCCGTTCTTCCTCCAGATGATGTGCGGCAGCTGGTTTGAATACCTGGAAACCGAGGGCAAATCCGCATCTGACTTTTGCGGCAAAAAAACTCCGCGCGAGGTTCTTGGGCTTTTCCGCGAGGAGGCGGAGCCGCACTTTGAATACATCGCGGAGACATTTTCTCCCGCAGAGACTTCATTCATGAAGAAGGTGGCAGGCGAAACGCCTGTCTCTGATGATGACGCTTCTTCTGACATGGCCGCCCAGGAACTTTTGAAACGCGGATATCTCGTTTTGGCTGAAGATGGCGTTATAAAGGCATTTGGTATTGAGTTTGGGCTTTTCCTCAAAAAATACTTTTTACGTTAGGTGACAACATGCAATGCAACAACAATGCAAAAAACAGGGCAGTCTGCAACTGCACGTACTCCGGATGTCAGCGGCACGGGGTCTGCTGCGAATGCATTCACTACCATAGAAATATGGGAGAACTTCCAGCCTGCTATTTTGGCAGGGAGCAGGAGCGGACCTACAACAGAAGCATTTCCTGGTTCGTCAAACAGAATTGGAAATAGCGGGACTTGTAAACCTTCACGCATCGCATTATTATTGATATATGGACTCAGGCGGTACGTTTGTCTTCGACATGTTCGAGGAAATGGACCTCTATGACCTGGCGAAGACCGCACAGAATGAAGACTATAAAAGACTCTCCGAATGGCTGTGCAATTATCAGTCAAGAAAAATTGCAGAGCATAACCGCCTGTGGGAACAGGACAAGCGCCGCGAGTACGAGCATGAATACCAGTT
>RPPD01000411.1 GCA_003818675.1 Spirochaetaceae bacterium | reverse complement strand
CAATCAGGAAAATAAAGCCAGGCGAGGAACTTTTCTATGATTATAGTATTAATCTGGGAAGGCGACCAAGCAAGACTGATCTTCGCCGCTACAACTGCAATTGCGGATCGCGGAAATGCCGCGGGACAATGCTGCATTTGCCGGAATCCTTGCTTGGCAAGAAGTAACAGTGCAAAAAGAATCGAGTGGTTTGTCTAATATAAGGAGGCATTTCATGAAAAAGGCACTTGTCATCATCGGAATTGTCCTTGGAGTGTTGATTGTCCTGTTCGTCGCGATGGCCCTGATGGGCACAATCGGCCTGCAGGAAATCAAAGACTACGAGTTGCCTTCAATTGACTTGAGCAGGATTCCGGACGGCACATATGATGGAAAATGTACCATTAGCCGTTGGGCCATGAATGTTAAAGTCATTGTAAAAGACCATAAAATCACAGGTGCAGAACTTGTGAAAAGTGAATTTGCACCCTCAGAGGGCCAGTCAGCGATATATGGCAGCGTCGGACAGCGCATTGTCGAAAAACAGTCTGTACAGATTGACGCTGTATCGGGCGCCTCTGCCACGACAAAGGCGTTTGCCATCGCCGTGGCAGATGCTTTGCAGAAAGCTGTAAAATAGTCGGCACAAAGGCAACAGGCGACAGGGCAGACGCAATTGCCGGAAACCAATCCGGACCACGTTTTCATCGTCGATCATCAAGAACTTGTGCATGACGGCCGCCTTTGGCTTAATAAAGGTTCCGCCCTTATGGTATTTCATTAAATATATGACCCGCCAAACTTAATTCCCAGTTGTATGTCTTATCCTTCTCAAACGCATAGGGTGCCCCGCCGGCTCCACCGATTTGCGCGGTAACATCCTGCCAGGGATCGGCAGCGAGGGTTTTCTTGTAGAACCGGTAGGTTCCCGTGACAACCGTTTTATCCCCGGATGGATTCGAGCTGTCCCAGGAACAAACCATATTGCCTGCCGTTGTTCCCAATCCGAGGAAAGTATTTCCCGCGCTGGACGCGAAATGCATGGTGAATGTGCTGTCAGGCAGCGGGCATCCGCTTATGGACATGAATGCAAGGCGTTCTGATTGTGTTGACGAAGTGGTTGCCTGGTGCAGCCGGGTGAAATATGCCGCGCGTGAAGTCAGAGTGAATTACGAGTTCCAGAAAAACGGGAACAAATATCTTGCGATAAGGAGGGAGCCTGCATGTACATCATCCTGCCAATAATCAGTCTGGCGATTTGTCTTGCTGCACTTGTAAGGGGCATAGCCAAAAACATGGATTGTCAATCTTCGAGGAAAACACATCGCCTGGGAACGAGGAATTTGAATCTCTCGCCAAAGGCCTGGCTCACCTGGCAAAAATATACTCATATGAGTCAATTTACAGAAAATTCAAATACAACAATTCACCTGAAACTGTAAAAGCCTTGATGGGTGTATTGAAAAAGCTTCTTTAAAAACTGGAGCATGATACTCATGAGGAATTTCATGATGTCGACCGGCTTTTTGCTGTGCTTGAAAAAAGTCGCAGCGAGTATTCCGGCGATCAGGAGAAGAAGGGCGAATGACTGGTTCCCGTGGAATCCCTGGCTTGAGCATTTCATGTCTGCTGGTCATCCGGTTCCGGTGTCCTGAGCATGTCCCGGAACTTCGTGTACTTGTCCCTGTAATCATATATGGCATAAGCAGGGCATGGTTTATCAGATCAGATCGTATGTAAAAATATACTTTAAACGACCAGCAGTGAGTTTGATTTCCCAGGATTTTAATGAACACAAGAAAAGGGAATCCATTTAAATTTTCCTTTCAGGTGATTGAATCTGCATAAGAAGTACTCTATGATAAAGCCACAATTATTCAGCTTATATGGTGAGGTGTGTTGAAGAGTATGAAAAAGTATGATGATAAAATTCTTATAAATACAACGTCATGTCAGGAACCTGGCCAGGCAGAGCACGATCCAACCCAGAAACGCATGAACCATAAAAAGGGTTTTATCGGAATCCTGAAAATAATCAGTTCGTTCGGTCTTAAAAACTCATTTACCAATGTTTTTTACCGGCCCTCGCGCGAAGCATACAGGGAACCTGAAGATCTCGAGTCCCATGCTGTGCCCAAGATCTTTAAAAGCCGTGATGGAATAAAACTTTCCGGCTGGCTTTTAGGAAGCAGGAGCAAAGGCAATGCCAAGGCCACAGTAGTCCACTTCCACGGCTGCTGCCATAACATGAAATTCGACGCCCACCAGGTTGACTGGCTCACCGGGTCAGGCTTCAATGTTTTTATCTTTGACTACCGTGGCTATGGCGAATCCCAGGGGTTTCCGGACCGTCATGGTATACAGCAGGACGGACTTGCCGCGCTTGATTACGTGCGCGGGCTTCCGGAAATTGATGCCACGCGCATCCTTGTATTGGGTCAAAGCCTGGGAGGCTGTATCTGCCTGGCCGCATTGTCTGACGCCGATCGACGGGGTATTCGCGGAATCGCCGTTGACGGTACGTTCGGCTCGTACAGGGCCCTGGTCAACTCCAAAATGACCGGCACGTTCCTAAGCTACCCGCTGGCCAGCTTAATTGTGTCAGACGAGCTGGCCGCAATCAATGTAATATCTGCCTTATCCCCCATACCCTTGTGTTTTTTCCACGGGAGCAGGGACAGAGTGATCCCGATCGGGTTGGGACAGAAGCTTTTTGAATCAGCCGAACAACCCAAAGTGTTCCATGTCGTTGAACAAGCCCAGCACATGCAGACGTTTACAATATTCGGTCAGGAAAACAGACCCAGGCTGGCCGAGTTTTTCAACTCATGCATTGACGGCATTGAGACCAAAACGGATAAGGCGTAGTCGACGGGCTGACCATAAACTCCGCTCATGGTGCATGTTCCCGTTTTCGACGATGTAGTTGAGGAAGCAGGTCTCTGTCTTGAGCATTTCATGTCTACTGGTCATCCGGTT
>RPPD01000410.1 GCA_003818675.1 Spirochaetaceae bacterium | reverse complement strand
TGGATCACCGGGCTCTTCCGCGAAAACTACGACCTGGTCTATCCATACCTTCTCCCTGACGGCAAAAGGGTTGATATCAAGAACGTCGAATCGCCGTCGATCTACAATTACGACATCGCTGCCAAGAGCATAGACAAAAAAACAGGAAAGCACTCGCTTGGCCGTGAAATTCTTTCAGGTGCAATAAGGGAATGGCTCTTTGAACCTATTGTGGAGCGCATCCTGGACAACCGTGTACTTGCCGAGCGTCCGATCATCAGGGACGGCAGCATAGAGAACATCTCGGCTCTTGGCGGCTACGGCCCGTTCCTCTATTATGCTTCCATGAAAGATGCCAAAGGAAAGCCCCTCTTTCCTGACACCATGGGCGGCGGCATCGGGGTCGAGCGCACACTCTTCGCGCTGCTGCGCGGGGAAAAAATAAAAAAAGTGGATGACATCACCTTTTTCGGGAAGAACCCGGACTCGCACCCGCTATTCTTGTTTTAGACCGAAGATGAAGAAGGAGAAACCGCAGATAATAAAAAAAAGAAGTCGCCAGGATTTTCAGGATTGACAAGATAATGAGATCCACATGGTATGGTTTTAGGATCGGAACCCGATTTATCCATGCTGTAAATCTTGTAAATCCTGTCTGAATTTCTTCATCCGGTTTCTTCCCATCTGTGTTTATCTGTGTTACTCTGTGGCAAATTATTTCTTCAAGAGGGTAAGCGCGGTGACACAACTTCGAATAAAAGAAATACTTTCCATGCAGCCCCAGAGCCAGGAGATCACGGCCCGCGGATGGATCAGGACATTCCGCGATTCAAAGGCGGTCTGCTTTATTGAAGTCAATGACGGCTCCTGCATGACAAGCCTGCAGGTTGTCGTGGATCGCGCCAAGACAGACATCACGGCAATCTTGCCGCAGCTTACAACAGGCGCAAGCATCATGGCTCGCGGCAACCTGGTCAAAAGCCCCAAGCCTGAACAACCTGTAGAACTGGATGCAGCTGAGCTGACCGTCGTGGGAACCGCGTCTTCAGAGACATACCCATTGCAGAAAAAACGCCACAGTTTTGAGTTTCTGCGCGAGATAGCGCATCTGCGTCCGCGCACCAACACCTTTTCAGCGGTGATGCGCGTGCGCAATGCGGCCAGCTGGGGCATCCACAAGTTCTTCCAGGAGCGCGGTTTTGTCTACATTCATACACCCATCATCACCGCGAGCGACTGCGAGGGCGCGGGTGAGATGTTCCAGGTGACAACTCTTCCGCTGGAGAATCCACCGCGTATGGAGAACACAGAGATCGATTTCACAAAGGACTTTTTCGGAAAGAAGACATCGCTTACTGTTTCAGGCCAGCTTGAGGGCGAAATCATGGCACTGGCCCTGGGCAACATCTATACATTTGGCCCCACGTTTCGCGCCGAGCACTCCAACACAACACGTCACCTCGCCGAGTTCTGGATGGTCGAGCCCGAGATGTCCTTCTGCGACATAAACGGTGACATGGACACGGCTGAGGAATTCCTGAAATATGTCATCGCCCACATTTTGAAAGAATGTGCCGAAGACATGGAGTTCTTCAACAAGTGGATCGACCCGGGCAAGCTTGATGTGTTGCGCCAGATTACCACCGCGTCTTTCTCACGCATCACCTACACAGAGGCGATTGACCAACTGCTCAAATCAAAAGAAAAGTTCGAGTTCCCGGTGAAATGGGGAATAGATCTCCAGTCCGAGCACGAGAAATAACTGACGGAAAAGGTCTTCAACAATCCCGTGATCATCACAGGCTATCCACGGGAGATCAAGGCCTTTTACATGAAGCAGAACGATGACGGGAAAACCGTGCGCGCCATGGATGTGCTTGTGCCCCGGATAGGTGAAATCATAGGTGGAAGCGAACGCGAGGATGATCATGACAAGCTACTTTCACGCATTCGCGAGATGAAACTCCCCGAGGCCAGCTACTGGTGGTACCTGGAACTGCGCAAATATGGAAGTGTTCCGCATGCGGGATTCGGCCTGGGATTTGAGCGGCTTGTCCAGTTTGTCACAGGCATGCAGAACATCCGCGACGTCATCCCCTTCCCGCGCGCCTATGGTTCTGCTGAATTCTAATCAGCAATAAACAAAATAAGTTGCAGAACCAAACGATTCAGATATCAATACCGCTCCAACGTAACATGGGGTTCTGAATCGTCCCGGTTCAGCTGATTTTTAATCCTGGCGGAGAGGCAAGTGTATGACAAAGGTCGTGCCATCGCCCTCTAGGCTCGAGACCTCTATCGATCCCCTGTGGTGTTCAATGATTTTTTTGCAGATTGATAACCCTATTCCCGAGCCTTCGTACTCACTATAGGAATGCAGCCGCTCGAATATCCCGAAGATGCGTGTAAAAAATTCCTTCCTGATGCCGATCCCGTTGTCCGTGAAGGTCAATTTGCAGAAATTATTGCCATCCGGCTCTGCTTTTATCCTGATGACAGGATGCAAGCCTGCTCGCCTGAATTTGATGGCATTGCCTATCAGGTTCTGGAAAAGCTGCCGCATCTGGACCGGCTCGGCCTTGATGACAGGGAGTTCCTCCGACTCGACCCGCGCTTCGCTCTGCCTTATGCGCACATCAAGATCATTTACAACCTGAGTGAACACATCGTTCAGGTCAACAGACTCGAAGGGATTGGGCTTTCTTGACACACGCGAATATGCAAGCAGATCCTCTATGAGCTGGTGCATCCTGATTCCAGCCCGATTCATCCTGTCAAGGTAGTCGTTTATATCGGCGGCTGGATTGGCTTTCCTCATCTCCATGATCCTGTCCGACATCGTTGTAATCTTTCTCAGGGGTTCCCGGAGATCGTGGGACGCGACATATGCAAACTGCTCAAGCTCGGCGTTTGACCTCGCGAGCTCTGAGGCCTGGGAGGACAGGTCCTTTTTCGCACGCTCCACATCCCTGATCGAAAG
>RPPD01000409.1 GCA_003818675.1 Spirochaetaceae bacterium | reverse complement strand
TGGAAAAAACATTGAGAGCCCGTGACAAAAGTTATCGCGAAGCATCTGAGGAGAATGAACGGCTATTGGCGCAAACCAATAGTGCAAAAGTGAGCAAAATTGAGCGACAAAGTTTAACTTCTTCATTAGAAAAAACAAAATCGACTCCGGCAATTTCAAGCGGCGCTGAGACCGCAAAGAGCCTGTGTGAATCCTCAATTATTACGATCTTGGTTTTACTTCCCCTCCCCTCCTTTGTCCGCAACGAGATATACTCCCCGTTCAGGAGAGAACTACCCATTATATCAGACCGATAGGCGTACAAATGTGACGCTTTGGCATTGATATCATTCACGACATGGTCAATGTCGCCGTTGGCCGCCAAAGAGACCGTCTCCTCCGCCGTGGCCGTTGTCTTGCGCACCACCTTATACTTCAGCCTGGTTCCCAAAACGGTCGAGGTTATTTTGTTTACGCTGGTTACAACCGGCGCAAAGCCAGGTTTGGAAATATTGATTAAATCATTGACGCTCCACCTTGTCGTCTTCCACCATGACGCCAGTCTCAAAAGATCTTCAACATCCTGCAGTTTTTCCACATGAGGGCCTTGAACAGCGGCATGTAATGCAATCAATCCGAACAACTCAGGGATGGTGACGCCAATCAGTCTGGCCAGCATGGCATGACGGTAGAGAAGCGTCACCGTCCGGAGGTTGAGCGTAAATCGCTTTTCTGCTTCCGCGGTTGCCGCCAGGCGTACGCCCAATGGAACGGCCAATCCCTCGATCAACTGGTATAATTGATCCTCATCAATGCCAATCCCGGTGAGCAAGGCGTCCAAATTCGAATCCTTGGCGGATGTGGCTGAAAATGCCGGATGCAGGAAGGTGGCTGTCTGGTTGAGTATGCGTATGATGAAGCCTTTGTCGGTGAACAGTCTTTCGAGCAATGGGGTAAACAGTTTCAATGTTTGAGGCGTTATCTTGGGATAATTGTACGTTTCATCATATACACTGGCCGGAAGAGCCACTTTTTTGATCACCGGCCTGGTAGGGATCAAGGAATAAAACGTGATAAGCTCTTCCACCGTCTTATTGATACCGTTCTTTTTCAAATTGTATTGCAGGCGGTGCATTCTTCCGGCTGCCTGTACCGCCTCGCTATTGATGTCTTTTGTTTTCAGAACAATCATCGGTAACGAAGAAAGGAGCAGGTCTAATTCGCCGATCATCCACCCGGTCGCGCGCCAGAGACGGACAAACCGATGCAGACAATCAAGCGTTTTGACGTTCATGTTTTCCACATATTCGACGTCATTCTGGAGGCTTTCCGTCTCGTCTCTTTTTGCCGCCTTGATGCTTATCGGACCGCCCGTGCCATGCGCAGAAAGGAACCATGTGGAAACTATTTCCCCGAATTCTTCACGGGTGAGGCCGATATTTCTTAAAATCTCCTGCGGTTCGAATTTATTCACTACTGAACCCGTGAGGGTGAATTGATAACCATACATGGTCTTCAGGAAATTGAGGTCCGTATTCTCAGTAGTTATCAAGTTGTATTCCTGCGGCGATATACCCAAATTTAGCCGGGCCAGGTTGTCTCCCGTTGCCAAACCCACTTCCGCCAAATCGCCCAGAGTTTTTTCAAAATGCTCCAGATAAATTTTTACCTCCTCAAATGCCACATGGAGGGGCTGCACAAAACTGTCCACCTGGGCGGGAAGCGTGTCTTTATATATCTTCCGTTCAATGGCGCCTCGGTCATGTAAAGGTATGCTGATGTCAACATTTTGAATAATCGCGTCTTCCAGAACCTCATTGATGACCAATAAATATGGAATTTCCTTGTTCGTATTTTCGCAGGTCAGTTCAAGACGATCCCAAAGATCAGGACGTCTGTTTTTCAGTTTCAGGCGATGATCCGGTTTTTCGCTAAAAAATGGGGTGCTGATATGTTCTTCTATGAAATCCATAAGGTCTACGTAATACGCCGCGGGGCCCAGGATCGACTGGCAATGCTTGCAGTCACAAAAGCTTTGTTTTCCAAAGAAATCCGCATATCCGGGGATTTCTTTCAAGCGCGCCTGCATGTCCAAAAAAGCCATGTTGCCGACATTCGTATCCGCCAGTTCATTTTTCGCCGTCTCGACGATCGTGCTGAACTTCGCCGCGATATTGACGGCTATTTTGTCCGCTTTCGCTTTTATTTCAGTCACGGCGTACTCTTCCAGCCCGGCCTCCTTGGCGAGCATTGCGGCTGGAGCCATCGCTATCGATACAGCCGAAGGATATCCGGCTTCGACCACTTTCTCCGCCATATCCACATCCTCGACCAGATAAAAAACACGCTGGTAGGTTCTCACCATCGCATGCAAACGTTCCTTATCTTCCGTCTTTATGGAAAGGGGATACTTTATTATTTTAAGTTTTTCGGGGTTTTTACTGTATGGCGTCAGATCGATGCCAAAAATATCGGGGTTATCTTTGACAAAAGCATCGGCAATCTGAATTCTTCGCGAGGTTTCGGCCAGTCTCTCGTTTTCCGGGATTGACTCGTCATCCAGGTGCTCCGCGATTTTTAATCCGTAATACCGGTTGCACGTTTTAAGGATCGTCTGATAGCTGTTCTTGGCGTTTTCAATCTCGTTTTCCTTCAACCCTTTCAGATCCAGGGATGAGAAACTTTTTCTGGTGAATATTTTTTTGTCCTGATTTATCTCCTTGATTTTCTTGAGAGACTTCCAGGCCTGATTGTTTTCAATTTTATAAATACCGGCCTTGTCCGCAAATTTCTTCCGCATGACGCGTGACGGGAAAAGACGCTTAAACCTGTTTTCCAGTTTGCCGGCATACTCTTCCGGGGTCAGTCCGGAAGTATTCTCAATTTTATTTTTCGTTATGACGTCTTTCCATGCCGCCCCGTCAATATCCGCCAGATCACCCGGCTTCTCAATTTTAACCTGAAGACTATTTGCCAGGACAT
>RPPD01000408.1 GCA_003818675.1 Spirochaetaceae bacterium | reverse complement strand
GGCGGTTTAAGTATATGTACAGGCTGAACAGATTCTTGGCTATGGCGCCGCCCTTGTCAAAATCAAGGGAAACCATCAGCTCAGTGATTATGTCCTGGGCTTTCATTATGCTGTTGGAGGTCTTTTCATACCCGTTGTGCTTGGCATTCATTCCCTCAATAGCCAGGTTAATAAACTTGATGGCGCCATCATAGAGCATCAGAACCAGCTTGGCAGGTGTTGCTGTCTTTATTTGAATTTCTTTATATGAATTGGTGGGGTTCTGCGTTTTCAAGGTTGTCCTCCCTGTGTTTTATGGCGGCCTCCGCCCTATCATTTTTATCGGCGGAGAAATCCATCAACTTGAATGCTACAATAATAATCATATTCATTTTGAGGTTTTTTTCAATAGGCAATGAGGTATGTTTTAAAAAGGCCTACCTGGAGTGCTCCATCAGGGTCGAGACTGGAACAATTTCATATCCCAGCTTGACCAGGGCATTGATGAGGATCTCCAGGTACTGGAAGAGATAGTCGTCCCGGTTATTCACCGTGAGTCCTATTTCCACTGGTATGATGGATCCGGGTTTCTTCATGGAGATTATCCTCTCAATAAGGTCTGGTGAAGTCATGTAGCTCTTGGAACTGATGGAGATGTCTGATTTGGAAACCCAGTCCAGTGAATCCACATCGCGGCCAACGTATGAATAGTTCATTTCCTTTGAGGCCTGAATTATCGTGGAATTTACTATATAGTACGGAGCATGCCAGAGAAGGGCGAGTTCTTTTCCAGTGGCTGCAAAGTAGTCATCTTCATTGCGGGCGAGCCCTTTCTTTATAAACTCTGCATCCAAAGCAAAGCGGGCGTCAGTCATGTTGAAGTTTGCATAGAAAAGTGACCCGACTTCGTGGCCAGAGAGCGACATTTCCCTGACAGCGTCAGGGTAACGGCGGATAAACTCGCCGTTTACAAAGAAGGTGGCCTTTATTTTATAATCCGAGAGAACTGTGAGTACGCGGGAAAGTCCCTCTGTGGATTCCACAGCATTAAAGACCAATGAGACCTCGCGGCGGCGCAACCTGGAACCGTGATTGAAGAGCGAGATGTCCACCTTGTCTTCCTCTGCAGGGTATTTTTCGTATTCAAACTGCTTGTATGTGAAGAGGGGGTATGTCGAGAAACCCTTGAGATCCCTGACCATCACCATGTTGGAGTAGTTGCCACGTTCCACGGTTTCAAGAAATACACGGTAATCCACAGTCGATACTGAGGCTTCCCGGACCGAGTAGGCTGATGCAGGCTGCCACTCCACCTTTTCCAGTTTTGTGGAATAGACCTTGTCAGCAAGCCTGGTCATGATTGTGCTTGTGTCCTGGCTGAAGCCGGAACTGCCTGGTTGCGATAACGCGAGCATTGTGCGGTTTCCCGAGGCTGTGCTGTAAGCTTCCGTATAATGCGCACCTGCCACAACAATATCCGTGGTCGATGTAAATACTGCATGGAGCGCGCCTTCATGCGCAATTTCAGTTTCCTTTTTCCATGAGACGTAATCCAGAACCTGTACTCCGGTTGTTTTTACAAGGAGTACCTTTTTCTCATCATCTGAAAGGATAAGGTCAGATACTCCGGTGTCAGCTGTCTGTGAGAAGCCGGGAATTTCACCGTTTGCAGGTATGGAAAGACGGAATATATTGGATGTCTTTGCGCCGTTTTCAATTCCCTCTGTCAAAAGCGTGATATAATCTCCCGCTGCCCAGATTACCTTTTTCAGGGCTGCGTTTCGCGGAAGGTACAGGTAGGGGAGGGAACGGATTTTGCCCGCAGAGGAAAAATCCTGGTACTTGAGGTAGAGAAGGAACACGTTCTGCTGGGCTTTGTTGAGGAGTATCTTGTATCCGTCAGGGGAAACCCAGTACTGGTCAATATTTGCCTCGAACTTAAAGGGCAGTTTGCCGGCAATGGTTCCCAGTCTGATATAACCAGAATACAGGGAGCGGGTGAACAGCTCAGTGGAAACGATTTTATAGACAAGGGAATCCGTGATCAGGAAAAGATTGCCAAAAGAGTCCCACTGGATTGATGACAGAAGACCGTCAGCGAAGTTCCTGTATTGTTCCGCAGCCACCCTGTTCTGTTCCAGATGGTCAATGGAATAATAAAAGAGCTTTGCGTCCTTGGAGTAAATAAGGTGACGCGAGTCGGGTGCCCAGCTAACAGGCGGTGATTTGAGTGAAAGCGGAATCTTCTCTGAGATCTGGCTCTCCTTGGCAGTCACTGTGTTATAGATCATGAGCTTGCCATATGCTGAGGATGTGGGCTTGAAATATACAAGATACTTGCCGTTGGGCGAGGTTTTTATGGGTACGATTTTCCCAGGTTCAACTTCGTATCCGTGAACGAAAGCGGGGAAAATCTGAACTGGTGTAAAGCTCTTCAGGTCTGTGCCGCTTCTGAAAACGCCAAAGCGGTTCTGGATCTGGAGTTCCTTTGTGCCGGAGAGGTAGTAGATATCCTCGGGAAAAAAAGTCAGTTGGGTCGATTTCTTGTTTTTGACGTCGGATAGAAATAGGGTCGAGTATGTTCCAAATCCGGGGAAATCCGCCGAGGCAGTGAACAGGAGCCGTCCTTGAGAATCCAGGGTTAGACCGGAATATTCGGTCTGGGCTGATATGCCCCATATGCCCAGGGCAAGGAGAATGATAAGGAATCGACGCGTGTGCACGAAATCACCCCTCTTTATATTATTCTGCATTTATTTTCGGCAGTAAAGGGGTAAAAGAAAGCCCAAAAAAGCTTCAATTAAAGGAGTTTGTGTTTTTTGATAGGATATTATTTACGATCTTCTCTGAAGTTTTCCAGCTCATTTTCCAGGGTTTCGAGCTTTTTTTCTATACGCTGCAGATAGACCATGCGCCAGGGGGTGATTGGCGGTTTAACCTTTGATAGAGATGAGTCTATGATTTCTTCCATGTTGCGGGATTTG
>RPPD01000407.1 GCA_003818675.1 Spirochaetaceae bacterium | reverse complement strand
GAATTCTTCTACAACTCCGCAGGCACAAATGATACGGCAGGGGCAGGACCGGCTTTCGTGCCGTTTTACACGGGAATTTACTACTTATATGCCGGGCTTTCCGCGGATAAGTTTCCATCCAACGTCTGGAGAATGGGGATTTCCGGGATCGCCAATCTTTCCGACAATTCATTCTCGATCCGGTTCACAAACAGGCTGGAATTCCCGGGAATGATACCCCTTTCAATCACCGCCAGTTTTTCATCCGGCGAAAAGGGGGACGAGTTTACCCCGATCGTTTCTCCTTTTTTCCGGCTCGATTTTGAAATTTTCATGAATTTCTGACCAGGATCATGTTTTTTCCATTTTCCTCTATATTAAAGCTTCTTTTTATAGTATGGTCGTGAACACGATGGTCATAACGCTCGGGCTTGTAATTGTCATGATTTTGGTCCTGGCATCCGTCTTTGTAAACGGCTGGACTGATGCGCCCAATGCCATTGCCACTGTGGTTTCCACACGCGTGATGTCACCCCGTGCCGCTGTAATCATGGCGGCGATCTTCAACCTGTTCGGCGTGCTTTTAATGGGCACCGCGGTCGCAAACACAATCGGCAATATCTGCAAACTGGTCCCGGGAAACGAGGCGCTCGCGGTCATAGGCGCCGCACAGCTTTCAATAGTGCTGTGGGCCACCGCTGCCTGGCGGTTCGGCATTCCCACAAGCGAGAGCCACGCGCTCATAGCGGGTTTGACCGGCGCAGGCCTCGCCTCCTCCAGGGTTGACGTCGTGGGTTTTGCGGCGGTGGACTGGGACAGCTGGGTCAAGGTCTTCCAGGGCCTGGGCATCTCCTCGGTTCTGGGTTTCTTCTCCGGCTTTGTCATTACCTGGCTCGTGGTCTTTGTCTTCAAGAGGACAAGCCGGGGAGCAGCCAATTCGTTTTTCAGCAAGGCCCAGGTGGTTTCCGCCGCGGCAATGGCATTCAGCCATGGCACGCAGGACGGCCAAAAGTTCATGGGCGTCATGGCGCTGTCGCTCATGCTCGGCGGTGTTTTACCGCCAAATACGGACGGCAAACTCTCCATTCCCCTCTGGATCATGCTTCTTTGCTCGGTGATCATGGCCCTGGGCACTTCAGTCGGCGGTTACCGGATTATAAAAACCATGGGCATGGATATGGTAAAGCTCGAGAAATACCAGGGCTTCTCCGCCGAGGTCGCCGCATCGCTCTGTCTCCTGGGTTCAACCGTCTTCGGCATCCCGGTCAGCACAACGCATACCAAGACAACCGCAATAATGGGCGTGGGTCTCCAGAAGGGCTTTCGCGGCATCAAGTGGTCCATCGTCATGGAAATGTTCACTGCATGGGTCCTGACATTTCCGGTATGCCTGATCATAGGCTTTCTCATGACAAAACTTTTTCTGGCTATTTTTTAAAGGCAAAGGAAGGGCACGAAAATGATCTTCGGAAAAAGCAAGGAAGAAAACTTTTTTGACATGTTCAAGGTCCAGGCCGAGTACGCAAAAAAAGCGGCCGACAAGCTCGACGACCTGATAATGAACTACACGGACAAGGAAACAAAATGCCGCGTAATAGAAGACCTTGAGCACGAGGCTGACGGCCAGGTGCAGAAGATCTACGCCCAGCTCAACACCGCCTTCATAACACCCATCGACCGTGAGGACATCTTCATGCTGGCAAAGCGTTTTGACCAGGTCACCGACACCGTGGATTCCGCGGCGCAGCGCTTCCTGATGTACAACGTGCTTTCCATAACAGAAGAAGCCAAGGCCTTTTCCCATCTCATTGTCAAATGCTGCAATTTACTGATTGAAGTTGTCACTGAACTCAAACATTTCAAGAAGGTTAACAAAATTCGTGACGGTATTATAAAGGTAAACGCGCTCGAGCACGACGGGGATATCCTGTATCACAACACGGTCAAAGCCCTGTTCCAGAAGGAACATGATCCTCTCTATGTGGTAAAATGGAAGGAAATGTATCGTGCGCTTGAAGATGTTCTTGACGCATGCGAGGATTCTGCCAACACAATCCTTGGTGTTGTGCTGAAAAACAGCTGAGGCTGAAGCCGGGCGCATCCGGCTTCAGACAACTTTTACAAAAATAACCTTGCCGTCATCCTTGCGGTAAAAGTCCTTTAAAATTGCTTCAACAACATAACCGCGCTTTTCATAAAAGGCACGAGTCGGAACATACATTGGCTTGGAACTTGTCTCAACATAGATACGTGTTCCTCCATGCTTCCTGATGGCCTCTTCTGTTTTTTTTATCAGTTCGGTGCCAATATTCTTTCCGCGCACATGGTTGTCCACTGCTATCCAGTAAAGATCAAAGCTTGATTGGGTACCGGCTATATGTCCATAGCTTGTATATCCCACCATCCTGCCTTCAATAAAAGCAAATACAAAATAGTATCCGCTCACAGTTCCACGTGAAAGCCTTTCTTCCACAAGCTCAACCGCGATGGCGACTTCTTCCTGGGTAAAAAAATCCGTTGAACCTGTTATCCTGCGGACATCCTCGCCGTATTCCGGCCTGACATCCTCAACATACGTCATTTCGCCCATATCTCTCCTTTATATCTGTCCAGTGCATCAGCGACAATCCTATCCGCCATAGTCATGGCATCCATGTCAGCTCTCAGGCATGCTGCGAAAAATCCCGCATCAGGCGAGAGACATGGATTGGCATTCACTTCCAGCACCCATGGGATTTCTGATTCATCCACACGAAAGTCAACCCTGGCATAACCTGAAAGCGAAAAGATTTTCCAGCACTCCATTGATATTTCATTCAGTTTTTTCAGAAGCCTTCTGTCTGATTCAGGAAAATCAAAAGTGCAGGGCGTACCGGTAAATTCAGGCGACTCCTGGTCCCACTTTGCCGCGTAGTTGACAATTTTCGGCTTGTCATCAGGAAAATTCCTGAAAATAATTTCTGCATGCGGAAGAACTTCAACTTTTT
>RPPD01000406.1 GCA_003818675.1 Spirochaetaceae bacterium | reverse complement strand
TAATGTTTCAAGCTTTGCACTCGCAACAGGGATAGCGTTCCTTATTTCCCTCGTTTGGTTTTTTGGGTACAGAGCCATGTTCGGAGAACAATTTGTCACACAATTTTTTTCCCAGCAAACGGATAAGGTAGCACCGTCAATTTCTATTACTAGCGGATTTTCGCTTCAATATCTTACATACCTCAAAAGTGGTATGAAACTTTGGCTTCTTCTTTTTATTCCTTCTTTTATCCTCTCATGGGGCGTTTGGCGTAAAACAAAGGCATTTCTTCTCCTTATTTATGCCACAGTATTTTTCGTTTTCCTCTCTTTTTCCGCAAATAAAAGTGACTGGTATCTGACGACATTCTATCCGGTGTATGCACTAGTCATCGGTTTTGTAGCGGTATGGGCATGGAAACGGTTTCTTCCACGCGTTTCAATAGCATTATTAGTAGTGGGATTTATCGCACTTGCTGCGTATCAACTTATTGCCTACCGCACTATGTATATGCCACTAGATGTGGCAGAAGGAGAGGCGAGAGTGGCATTGGCAGCCAAGGATATTGTGCCGAAAGATACTCCGATTTATCTCACACATTACTATTTTCCAACCACCGCTTATTACAGCGAGCATCTTGTCTATGCAGTATTCAGCGATCACGAAAAGGGAAATGCATGGTGGATACGGGCAAAAAGTGATTGGAAAACAATAGCGAAACAAAAAGAAGTATACGTGATTGTGAACACCGATCAGCTGAAGGACTTGCGTGACACGTTTGCCCCGCAAACACTTACAGAGTTATTTAAGGCAGGAGATAAAATTTTAGTGACAAATAGTGTAGAATAAGCCCCACAATGAAAGCTCATTCTGTTTTTGTGTGCCAGCAATGCGGATATGAAACACCGCAGTGGTACGGGAAGTGTCCTGAGTGCGGAACATGGAGCAGCCTTGTGGAGACGGTAAAAGAATCAGTAAAAGAGCAAGATCGCAACACAAGCAGGTTCGCAAGTCCAACACAAGCAAAACCGCAGAAATTATCCGAAGTCAGGCATATCGAAAAAAACAGGGTAAAAAGCGGATTTGAAGAATTTGACAGAGTCGTCGGCGGGGGTATTGTGCCGGGCTCCGTCACGCTTCTTGCGGGTGATCCGGGTATCGGGAAATCAACGCTCCTTCTTCATGTCCTTGCGAAAACCGGAGGTTTGTACGTGTCAGGAGAGGAATCAGCAGAACAGATTAAGCTTCGTGCGAAACGGCTGGGAATTGCCGGCGCTAACATCATAGTTTTACCGGAAACAGATGCGGATGCAATAGCAGGGGCAATCGGGAAGGGGACAACGCTTCCTCTTGTCATCGTTGATTCAATCCAGACGCTCTCTTCCGGTGATCTGGATGGTATGGCAGGATCGGTCGGGCAAATACGGCACTGCGCTGAAATATTATTGGGTGCAGCCAAATCTACAGGAGTACCTGTTGTTATCATTGGTCACGTAACGAAAGAGGGAACCATCGCGGGACCGAAAGTTCTTGAACATATGGTCGATACTGTCCTGTATTTAGAGGGTGAACGGTTTGCAAACGCGAGAATCCTGCGAACTTTGAAAAACCGTTTTGGTGCTATCGAAGAAGTCGGAATATTTGAAATGAATGATAAAGGACTAAAGGAGATAGATAATCCCAGCGCTCTATTCCTTCAGGATCGAGTAAAAAATGTTGCAGGCTCTGCAGTGACCGTAATCATGGAGGGAACCCGTCCGATGCTGGTTGAAATTCAAGCTCTTACCGTACCGAGTCAATTGGCGATGCCCAGGAGAGTTGCCAACGGTATAAATTATAATCGCTTGCAGCTTTTGGTTGCCATATTACAGAAACGGCTCAATTTACCTCTGGGAACATTTGATGTTTTTGTCAACGTGAGCGGAGGAATAAAGATAGAGGAGCCATCCGTGGATCTTGCCGTCATTATAGCGATATTATCGTCATTCAAAAACAAAGCATTAGACGCCAAAACCGCGGTATTCGGTGAAGTAGGATTACTGGGCGAAGTGCGTTCAATAGGATCTGAAGACCGCCGTATCAAAGAAGCGAAACGCTTAGGCTTTACGACAGTTATTTCTCCAAAAACAACACACAACGTCAAACAGGCAAATGAGTGTTTAGGTTGAACTCCCATCTAGTGTACAATGGGTGTTGATGAAAAAAAACGTCCCACCAGCAAAAACTCCTACTCCGGCACCGAATCCTGCCTTTACACAGGCACTCGCACGTGAGATTGTGAAAAATCTGGTAGCGATCGGACAATTTACGGCGCGGCCATTTAACCGCGAGCGTGATACGGGAGCTGTGGAGGTAAAACCTCCGGAGCTTGGTGTAGATCCGATGCTTGTGGATACGAGCATCCTTATAGACGGGCGGATCCTGCCTATCGTCAACAGTGGATTTCTAACCGGAACACTGATCATTCCTCAATTTGTATTAGGCGAAGTACAACACATCGCAGACAGTGATGATGCGCTCCGGCGCGCCAAAGGGAGAAGAGGGCTTGATATCGTCGGGAAACTCAAATGGCAGCGGGCAAATCCGCTCCTACGGGTAAAAATCGTGGAAGACGATATGCCTGACATTAAGGAAGTCGACCACAAGCTTGTTGCCCTTGCCAGAAAATGGCATAGTCTGCCCAATGGCAAACATATCCGCCTCTTAACCGTTGATTTTAACCTCGCTCATCTTGCGCGTGCACAGGGGGTGGCGGTTTTGAGTGTCCACGATATGGCGCAGGCACTCAAATTATCGCTGGTTGTCGGTGAAGAGCTGACAATCAAAATTGCACATGCGGGTAAGGAGCGGGAGCAGGGGGTAGGGTACCTGCCTGACGGCACCATGATTGTTGTTGACAATGCAAAAGATAAAGTAGGCGCTGATATTGCCGTTATTGTGACCAAGATTCACCAGACGCCCGCAGGACAGCTCTTTTTCGCGAGGCTAAAAT
>RPPD01000405.1 GCA_003818675.1 Spirochaetaceae bacterium | reverse complement strand
CGGGCCGCCTCCAATAATAACAATTCTATCAGCGCGGGACAGTTTGGCGTTTTCAGAAGCAAAAAAGGAGTTTCTTTCATTCAATGACAATTGTTCTGTTGGTTTGCCAATTGGAAACGAATTGTAACTGGATCCGGCGGCAATAACCAGAATATCATAATCAATAAAATCATTGTTTTCAAATATTACCCTGTCTTTAAAGACAGATTTAACAGTATTCTGGATAAACATGGTCTTCAAAAATGACGTATAAGGGAAACGCGATTTTTTTCCCACGTGTTCTGGTTCTATTAATGCGGCAAATTGAGCATATGTTATTTCAAAATAGTCCTTTTTATCAATAAGAATAAGATCAAATTGACCATTCTTTGACAGATTCATTGCACAGTCAACACCTGCAAAACCACCACCGATAATTACAACCTTGATCATTGATATCTCCATTTGTTAATAAAAGACAAATATCCTGTCAAAAGAAACCACACCATCTGACAATCTACTGTAATTATACGTGTTTGATATATTGATTCAAGTCATCAGCCCCATTCTATTAATCAGCGCAATCTGCAGTCAAATCCTTTTTTCATCTTCCCAATGGCTTGTTCAAGATGATATACTGGCCTTGATACTCCTAGTTTTTTTCGTCATTACCGGATGCGATAACGGGGCAACCAGCGGCGGGGTTCAAACCTACACGATAACCTATGACGGCAACGGAAACACCCACGGTACGGTCCCCATGGACCCTATTAACTACCATGAGGGACAGACTACGGGATCATGTTCACAATGGGTGCATCGGACGTGACAATATACGCGAAGTGGCTCCATTATTCCATCGGGGATACCGGACCTGCCGGGGGTCTTGTATGTTGTGACACCGCATGCTATGACACGAAAGGCTGGCGATACCTTGAGGCAGCGCCTGCAGACCAGAGCGTTGGTAAAATATGGAGCCAGGCCAGTATCGATATTGCAGGTGCCGACAGTACCGCAATGGGCTTCGGTAATCAGAATACCATCGATATCGTAACACAACTTGGCCAGGATGTTACATATGCGGCGGGAATCTGCGACGCATAGGCTCAGGATTTCACGGACAGAACCCAGGTCACCAGGGACAAATACACGGGTTACAAGGTGCGCGCCATAAGGGCTTTTTAGTCCCGCAATTGCCTCATTGCAAAGAGGTTCACGAGGTATTGATCCATCCAAAAACAATTACACCCGAATTGCACATATCGTTTCAAGCACCCTCATTTTGACAGCAAAGACTTTTTACCATATAATAACACAATTAGGTGAACATACCATAAGGAGAAATGACATGAAGCTTATACCATTGAATGACTGGGCTGTGATACGGCCGACCGTTGCAGCGGCCAAGACTGCAGGCGGATTATACATTCCCGATACTGCCAAGGAAAAACCGCAGGAAGGTACTGTCGTATCGATAGGACCTGGCGCTTATGAGGATGAAAAGGTCGATAAAAAAAAGGGAGATAAAAAAGAACGTCGCTTCATCCCTACAAGCGTTAAGCCAGGAGAAAAGGTACTTTATGAGCGGTATGCCGGCAGCACGCATACCATTAACGGCGAGGAACTGGTTTTAGTGCGTGAAAAGGACATCCTGGGCATTCTGACAGACAAGTGAAAAAACTGTATTGAACAATATTGCAGCCAGGGAGAGTGGCATGAGGAAAGGCATTCTTTAATCTTGCGTTTCACTCATTCGCGCAATCGGCAGTCAACCTGTCTTTTCTTTGCCGGATTTTTTCCGCCTGGTTAAATGCCCCCATGCCAGATCTTTTTTTATCACTTCCTTTATATAATCCGGGATTTCAATATTCTTATCAATGCAATACCTTTGTATGATGTTGTATAAAGCTATCTCATCCAAACCAAACGTGACCTGGATTGACTTTTTCTCTTCCATTATTTTACAACCTCCAATAATTAATCAGTAAACGATCCACATTTTGATATCAAGTCCCGCATCATTGATCATATATCCCATACCGTCAAAGAGTATACGCTCCTCCAATACAATACAGAATATGCATTTTATCTCATCCCCTTCGGTCCCGCTTTTATTGTATATATAGTCTAAATACAGGCCGATCCCGGCACCAGCGTGCGGAAATACTGATTCAGAAGAGAAAAGCATGCCGCTTTCTACATGGAATGAAATGTTCCTCCCGGCCGGCATATAAAACCGCATTGTGCCTCCGTAAAATATTCCAGGTGAAAGGTTTGTAAAAATCAGTTCACCCAGGAGTTCCAGGCGCATTGAATTGAATCCGGCAAGAACGTCACTGCTGCCGCCATGAACAAATACCCTGGTTAACTCACTCCCAAGATAGTTACCTTCATGCGGCATAAAGTTGGCATCCAGATAAGTGAAGCCCAATGCCAATTTGAAACCCATGCCATGGTATATCCCGGTTTTGTCAAGCATGAAATGGTAGTCAGGGATTAAAAGAGGAAGACAGGATATTCCTATGTCGCCTGTAACCTGACCGCCAATTGCACATCCAATGCAGCAGCCGCCACAATAGTCCTGACTATATGCAAAAATCCCGGGCAATAAAAACAAAAGGAAACAAGCTGTTCTCCTCATGCATGGCAATATAGCCCACAATGTCAGTGCCATCAAGTATTGAAAACCGTATCTTAATCAAATAAACTGGCAGTATGGCAAAGAAAAAGTCCATGACTTTGACAAAATCCAAATATCTTGCCGGTCTGAAATGCCATAAGTATCTGTGGACCATGATACATGCGCCTGATAAAATTCCAGGGATTGACCAGGCGAGCGAACACAGGTTCCTGGAAGGCTATATAATAGAAAAACTCGCCAAGGAACAGTTCCATGGCGGAATTACAATTGCCAAAGATGATTTCCTGAAAAATATCAATGACACCAGGGAATGCCTTTCAAAAAAGAAGCCCCTTTTTGAAGCGGGATTTTTGACAGGCAATCTTTCAGTTCGAGTTG
>RPPD01000404.1 GCA_003818675.1 Spirochaetaceae bacterium | reverse complement strand
ATGCCACAATTTCGGTTATCACCATGCTCATGCGCGATGAAGTTGTCTGGAGTGTCTATAACGGGTTTGTTTCCTATATACTGATGGGTGTTCTGTTTTTGGGAGAAATTGTAATCCGAAAACAGCATATGGGCTTATGAAAAATTACATCCCCCTTGAATCATTCACATTGTCCTCCAGACAGAAAGATTTTCAGGTGCTTCTTTCTGCTGACGGGCAGATTGTTACATGGGAATGCTTCATGGACCAACTATTGACTCTTGTGGAACAGGTGAATTTGGTGCAGGGAGATTCCTGGAGTCTGCATGCTCATGATCACGGGCTTTTTCTGCTTGGTTTTCTTGCGCTGGTGGCAAGCAGAAAGGAAATTCATTTCCCCAATATCACTTCAGAAAAATGGCCAGGGCCAGGTTTTAGTGGTCCGCTTTTAAGCGATACAATTCCCGGCGCCAAGATTAAACTATCCTTGAGTGCAGTTTCACGGACTGGAAGCAGAAACCTGAAAGCGGGGTCTTCCCCGGTCTTTGACACGTCAGGATTGCGTTTGGTTTTCCATACATCTGGAAGTACTGGCGAACCCAAACAGGTGGAAAAAAAATATGCCCAGGTTGAGGCCGAACTTAAAAACCTGGCAATGCTCTGGGGCGATAGTTTTATTGGCGCTGCAATGTATTCAACTGTGAGCCCGCAGCATTTTTACGGATTTCTTTTTTCAGCGCTTTTCCCATTCTGTACAGGAGCAATCATTGCCTGTCAGAGAATTCAGTACCCGGAAGGTCTGGCCGTGATAGACAATAAGCCTTCTGTGCTGGTGACAAGCCCTGCTTTTTTAAAGCGTCTTGCAGAATACCCCGAGCTTGAGGGCAGGATTCTGCCGCCGCGAAAGGTTTTTTCTTCCGGCGGATTTCTTCCTGAACCTGTTGCTGTCAAAAGCAGGTTGTGTCTTGGAAATGAAATAACAGAAATCTATGGAAGCACGGAGACAGGTGGAATCGGATACAGGGTTTCTCCCGGGGAGAGCCTGTGGACTCCATTTGCAGGAATCAAAACAAATTCCGGGGATGACCTGACGCTCTCGATCACCTCACCTTATTTGCCTGATTCCGGAGCTTTCAAGATTGAGGACAGGGTTGAGTTTGCAGAGGACGGGACTTTCAAACTTCTGGGAAGGATAGATTCAGTAGTGAAAATAGAAGAAAAGCGTGTTGCGCTGAATGATGTAGAGAACAGGATTCTTCAATCAGGGCTTGTGGCTGATGTTGCAGTAATTGCCCTGGAGGATACCAGACAATATCTCGCCGCGGCTGTTGTCCTTTCACCGACAGGCCTGGAAAAATTCAGGAATGAATCAAAAATCGTGATGAACAGGCATTTCAGGAAAATTCTGCGCCAGTACTTTGAACCCGCTGTCATACCCAGAAAGTGGCGCTATTTGGAAAAGCTGCCGCGCAACTCAATGGGCAAGATCAGACACGGTGATTTGCACTCACTTTTCAAAAGTGAAGCAAAGGCAATTGTTACGAAACCGCTTGTGCTGGAGAAGCACAAGGAAAAAGACAGATTGAGTTACACTTTAAGCTTCCCTGAAAATTACCTTCATTTTCAGGGCCATTTCCCGGAGATGAAGATTCTTCCCGCAGTCGCACAGGTGGACTGGGTCATGAAATTTGCAGGAGAAGAATTTGGACTGGAGCAGGTGATCAGGAATATTCCATCAGTTAAATTCATGGAACCGATATTTCCTGATGCCAGGGTGCTCCTCACAATAGAATATAGAAGGCAAAAGCACCAGCTTGAGTTCAGCTACAAAAACCTGAAAAAGGATTCCTTCCATTCAAAGGGCAGGATAATGCTGGAGGAATCCAATTGAACAGATCGTCATTTTTGCCCTGTGCAATCATCCCTGTATACAACCACGGACCCACGGCAGGCGCGGTGGTTGGCTCGCTTGCTGTCCGCAATCTTCCTGTAATTCTTGTAGATGATGCGAGCAATGCGGAAACAAAAGCAGCGCTTGCCCGGATTGTTTCTGAAACAGAATCATGTTTTCTTTACACACTGCCTGTAAATCTCGGAAAGGGCGGGGCGGTATCCCATGGACTTAGAAAGGCGTTTGAATCCGGATTTACCCATGCGCTTCAGATAGATGCTGACGGACAGCATGATCTGGGACAAGTCGATGCATTTATGAAATATGCACAATTGTCTCCAGGCACACTGGTTGGCGGCATGCCGCAATATGACGATTCCGTACCAAAAGCGCGATTGATCGGCCGTGGCATCACCAACTTCTGGGTCATGGTGGAGACACTCTCGCGGGATATTCCAGACGCAATGTGCGGTTTCCGCGTCTATCCGCTCGCGGCATGCAACAGGCTGCTCACCACAAAGCGATTGCGCCGGCGAATGGAATTTGACATAGAATTTCTTGTTCGCCTGCACTGGAGGGGAGTGCGGATGAAATTTATCCCGGTCAAAGTGATCTATCCCGAAGGAGGCATCTCGCACTTCAGGATGTTTCAGGATAATATTGCCATAAGCCTCATGCACACTCAACTGTTCTTCGGTATGATATTGCGGCTTCCGATTCTTTTGGCCAGAAAGATAAAAAAGTGCTTTGTACGGGAGGCCGGGCATGTTGCATTGGTCTGAACACAAAGAAGCGGCAGGCGGCGTATGGCAGATGAAGCTTGTCTTTGACCTTTACCGCTCCCTTGGCCCGTCCAGGGTCCAGCTGTTTTTGCATGTGATTGTCATTTTCTTTTTTCTTTTTTCACCTGCCGCACGCAGAATCTCCAGAGCCTTTCTTGAGGCAGTGTCAGCCTCAAAAGGACAAGGACGTGTTCGCTCAAGGCAGGTCTACAGGCACTTCTACTGTTTTTCCTACGCCCTGCTGGAGAAACTCTCTGCCTGGACCCGGGATATACAGGTGAAGGATCTTGTCCGCAAAGGCCCTGATCTGGAGATTCTGGTGAAACAGCTCGAGGAGAGACATGGCGCAGT
>RPPD01000403.1 GCA_003818675.1 Spirochaetaceae bacterium | reverse complement strand
CAAACCTCTGTGAGGCCGCGGTATCAAACAAGGTCAAGAGGTTAATCCACATCTCCTCCACCGCTGTATATGGAGTACCGGACCATCATCCGCTCTTTGAGACAGACCCACTCTCGGGAGTTGGCGACTATGGCAAAGCAAAGATCCAGGCTGAGGAGGTATGCGCCAGGTTCAGGAAACGGGGCCTCTGTGTTCCCATACTCAGACCCAAGTCTTTCATTGGCCCGGAACGGCTTGGCGTATTTGCGCTTCTGTATGACTGGGCTCATGACAAGAAAAATTTTCCCATGATAGGAAGCGGGACGAACAGGTACCAGCTGCTTGATGTGGAGGATCTTTGCGAGGCGATCTGGCTCTGCATGACAAAGGATTCTTCTTCTGCTAATGACGTGTTCAACATTGGTGCCCTGGATTTTAAAACCATGCGGGAAGATTTCCAGGCAGTTCTTGACGAAGCAGGACATCACCGCAGGATAATCGCCTTTCCACGTGCACCAGTTGTAGCCGCACTCAAAATATTGGAAGCTGTAAACCTTTCTCCGCTTTACAAGTGGGTGTATGAAACCGCTTCCGAGGATTCGTTTGTTTCAATCAAGAAGGCGCAGATAGTTCTGGGCTTCAAGCCAAAGTATTCAAACAAGGATGCACTGGTCCGCAACTTTCGCTGGTATTGCGCCAATATGGACAAATTCAAAAACACAAACGGGATTTCACACAGAGTTCCCTGGAAGCAGGGAATTCTCGGGCTCGTGAAAGCCCTGTTTTAAGGAGTTTTTCATGGCATGGGAACTTGTCAGGATAATGCGGATCCGCCACTGGATCAAGAACCTCTTTGTTTTTGCCCCGCTTGTGTTCTCGCTCCGTTTTCTTGAACCAATGGCACTATTATCGGGAAGTCTTGCCGCCATGGCTTTCTGCTTTATCAGTTCCTTCTGCTATATTATTAATGACATAGCGGACAAGGAGAAGGACCGCCTCCATCCCGGGAAAAAGGACAGGCCTGTGGCGAGCGGAAAACTTTCACCCGTGACAGCTCTGGTGTTTGCCATGATTGTGCTTGCCGCTGCGCTCGCAGTTGCATTCTGCGTCTCATGGCAGGTTGCCGCGGCGGTTGCCGGTTATGTTGTTTTGAGTTTATGTTATTCGTTTTTCCTAAAACACCTTGTGATCACGGATGTCGTGGTAATTGCGATTGGTTTTTTGGTGCGCATTATAGCAGGCGCGCTTGCCGTGGGTGTTGTTGTTTCCAACTGGTTGCTGCTTTCTGCCCTTTTTATTGCGCTGTTTTTAGGATTCGGCAAGCGGCGTCATGACATGATGCTGCTTGCAAACGGGAATGCACACCGCCCGGTACTTGAGCATTACACAGTGGAGTTGCTGAATGCGCTTATTATTATTTCGGTCACGCTTTCTGTTATTACTTATTCGCTTTATACACTCTCCGCAGATACCATCAGCCGCTTTCACACCAACTGTCTCATCTACACAGTGCCGCTTGTGGTCTATGGCATTTTCAGATATATGTATATCATTTTTAAAAAAGATGGGGGTGGAGATCCGGCGGAAGTGGTGCTGGGAGATAAAAACATCCTGGTAGTGATAATGCTTTGGGGTGTATCGGTCATCTCAATCTTATACCTGGGCTACATTGGCCTGGGGGTTCTTCCGTGAACTTTCGTATTGTACTGTATTTTCTCTTTGCAGGTGTCGCCACTGGAATTAATCTTGGTGTGCAATGGTTTTGCACACAAATGCTTTTGCAGTTTTATCCTGTTTCCATGTTTCCAGAAGACACAGAGCTAATCCGGGTTGCGCTCATTTACTGGAGCGCACTTGTCGCAGGCACCGGGATTGCAGCAGTGGTGAAATATATACTGGACAAGCTGTTTGTTTTTAATTATAAAACAGATTCATTGAAGAAGGATATAGTGGCCTTTTTACTTTATGCACTGATGGCAGTCTTTACAACAGCAATTTTCTGGGGGATACAGGCCCTGTTTTATTTTGGTTTTGGCCTGGATAAGTATATTGGAGGAACTATCGGACTCGTTGCGGGATACATCGTCAAGTTTTTTCTTGACCGCAAGTTTGTATTTGTGGAAAGGGATATCTGATGCACGATGAAAGCAGGGAATAATGGGCTTTTCTGAATCAACACTTTCAACACAACATCTTCGTGATGTCAACTTCGGCAATCTCATGCGGATAGCCGTTCCCATCATGCTCTCGCAGGCCACAGAGACAATCATGATGTTCACGGACAGGCTGTTTTTGTCGCGCCTGGGCAGCGGATACCTGGGCGTGGCCATGAGCGGCGGCCTTTCCTCCTTCGTATTTTCCTCACTTTTTATAGGCACACTGGGTTATCTTGCCGCGGTGACCAGCCAGCATTTTGGAGCGGGCAAAAACGAACAGGCTGTCAGATATGTGCCCCAGGGGGTCTGGCTCGCGCTTGCAGCATATCCGCTGGCCTTGCTGTCCCAGCCGCTGGCCCGTTTGATTTTTGTTTTATCCGGACACACTGAAACACAGGTTGAGCTGGAGTTCTCGTATTTCAGCGTTCTGATGTACGGGAGCGTCTTTGTTTTTTAGAAGCCTGCGCTGGCGGATTATCTGACGGGCAAGGGCAAGACCAGGCAGGTCCTGCTCGCCAACTTCATCGGGATGGCACTCAATATTCCGTTTAATTACGCATTCATTTACGGTAATTTCGGATTTCCCGCCATGGGAATCCAGGGAGCGGCTCTGGGCACGATCCTGGGAAGCCTTGCCGCGACAATTATCCTTGTATTGCTTGGCCTGGCGGATCAGGACTGGAAGAAGTACTTCAGGCCGGAGTTTCTGCGTTTCAATCTGCATCAGGCACGGCATGTTCTTGAGTATGGCCTGCCCGCCGGCTTTGAGACATTCATAAATATTCTTGGTTTTAATTTTTTCCTGCAGTTCATGCACTCGTATGGAAAGGATGTGGCTGACTCGGTCACGATTGCCTTCAACTATGACCTTGTGTCGTTCATT
>RPPD01000402.1 GCA_003818675.1 Spirochaetaceae bacterium | reverse complement strand
ATTATTGAAAAAGCGATGTCATCTGAAATGGAACAGCATCTCGGATACGCCAAGAATAATTCCGCCGGCAAAAACACTGGAAACTCCAGGAACGGTAAAAGTAAAAAGAGCATCATTACGGACCAGGGGAAAATCCCTCTTGAAATTCCCCGCGATAGAAATGGAGAATACGAACCGCTGATCGTCAAGAAACATCAGCGACGGTTCGAGGGATTTGACGACAAAATCATTTCTATGTATGGCCGCGGCATGACGACACGAGATATACAGGCGCACCTGAAAGATATATACGGAGTGGATGTTTCACCGGAGTTCATATCCACGGTAACTGATTCCGTTATTGAGGATGTCCGCGAGTGGCAGAACCGGCCGCTGGACCAGTTTTACGCGATTGTTTATTTCGATGCGATTGTCGTTAAGGGCCGAAGCGAGGCCCGGGTTGTCAACAAAGCCGTTTATACGGCCATTGGCGTTAATAATCAGGGCAAAAAGGAAGCATTGGGACTTTGGATCAGTGAAAATAAAGGCGCCAAGTTCTGGGCAGGAATAATGACTGAACTAAAAAACCGTGGCGTGTCTGATATTCTGATTGCCTGCATTGACGGCCTCAAGGGACTTCCGGAGGCGATCAATTCCATGTTCCCCCAGACACGCATTCAGCTCTGCATAGTTCATATGATCAGAAATTCCACGAAATTCGTATCATATAAAGAGCGAAAGGAAATTTGTGCCGACCTGAAAAAAATATATACTGCATCAACTGAGCGGGAAGGATCCCTGGCTCTTGACGATTTTGCCGCAAAATGGGACAGAAGATATCCGATGATCAGCAAGTCCTGGCGCACGAGCTGGGACAACCTTAATGAATTTTATGCATACCCGGGTGAGATCAGGAAAATTATCTATACGACTAACGCGATTGAATCTTTGAATTCCAGCCTGCGGAAAGTTTCAAAAAACAGGTCGGCATTTCCCACGGATGATGCTATTATGAAGCTCTTGTATTTGTCGTTGACAAATGCTTCCAAAAAATGGACGATGCCTGTACGGGATTGGGGTGCCGCGCTGAATCAATTTGCGATATATTTCGGTGAGAGGGTGCCTCTGTGATCAATGTCATTTACACAAAATATCTGACACCCTCATAAATGTTATTAAAAATTACAAATGTGTTTATGAAAATATCAATACTTGGATATTTATATAATTGTACTGACATAGTGTACACGCATAGTATTTACCTGACAGTCGCCTCGAGGGTGTAAAAAATATTGTGTGTACAGTGTTAGCATTTACCTGACAATCGCCTCCGAATGTTCGGCGGTTATACCGCCTCATTATCCTCCTTGTCTGGTGTGTTAATGCCTTCAACGAAGACTTGGTAAGGGGTCCGACCATTCATGTTTCGGCCTTGATGAGCGCGATCATAATTATAAGTTTTCAGAAAATCGTCCAGATCAGTTTGTTTCTCTTCAAGGCTGTCATAGAATTTAATACGACCCTGGATCCTGAAATGCTCATCCAGGAGGGTCCTGTGAAGCCGCTCGACGATACCGTTGCTCTGCGGCCGTCGAATAGGGGTCGTGCGATGTTCAATGTCTTCGAGCTGAAGAAAGAGTTCAAACGGATGCTGGTCTGGACGCCCACAATACTCTCTACCGTTGTCAGTGAGTACAGTTTGTATTTTCGCATTGTGTTCTTCGAAAAATGGAAGCACTTTATCGTTCAATACATGTACGGCAGTCACGGGGACTTTAGAGGTGTATAAATGGCCCCAGGCAAAACGGGAATGACAGTCAACGACAGTTTGGAGATACACTTTCCCGATTCCTTTGAGGTTTCCGACCATAAACGTGTCAATGGCGACCAATTCACCTGTAAAATCGGCCTTGATATGGCGTTCCCGAAACTCGGGATCAAAGCGCTCAAGTAGTTTAATATGTTTTTCTGTCAGTTCGATACTATTCTCCCTGTGGTGGCGTTCCATGCGCAACAAGCGCTGGTGCTTTGAAAGAATATTGTGGCGCTGCCAGACACCACGGACAGAGCCTGCGCCTACGTTAGTTCCCTTGAGCACGAGCTGCTGACTGACTCGCAGACTCCCTTGAGTCGGATTCTCGAGACAGTATTCAAGGATGGCCTTTTCAAGTTCTTCTGAAACGCGATTGGGATGGGGGTTCTTTGGGCCACGTACTTTTTCAAGAAGTCCCTCAGATCCAAGCACTTGGAAGTTTCTCCTGATCTCATAAAACTGTTGCCGTGAGTATCCCACAAGCTTGCATGCCCTGCTGACATTATCCAGCTCTGAGGCAAGTTCCAGTAAATTAAGCTTTCTTCTGGCTGCTTTTTGTGCTACGGTAGTGTTGGTGGTGGTCATTTCGTTCTCCTTCTGATGAATTAGTTTTGGTGACATATTCTATCATTCGGAGGCGGAATACCGCCACTACTTTTTGGCTAAAGTGTCAGGTAAATACCAACGCGGCACAATTGGTGCGATTGGTGCTGTAGCCACCGCTGGGAATGTGGCAAATCAAACTGCCAAGACGAGCGGCGCCTATTTATTGAAGTTCGAAGACGGATTCATGTATGCAGGGAAAGGTCCGCTTTCAAGAATGAATGTATCGATTCTACGGATTGCAGGTCAAGGGTATAAACTGCTTGAGGGTGGGGCTGAGCATTTTCCAACTGCAACAGCAAGAGAGGGTTTGATTAAAGAGTATCAGCTTATGAAAGAAACTGGCCAATTGCCCAGAAATATTGATCCCAATTCTATGCTGCTCAATAAGATTTGGTCACATGGCAAGAAGTTACTAGGAGAATAAAAATGGAGAACCAATTTACCGTACTTGACAGCAGTGATGGGATTGGTAAACTTCTGTTTGATACAGGTCGAGCAGACGAGTGCATTAATTTCGCACGAGCAAATGGATTAAGAAGAATAATGCTTAATCCCTACAAGGGATACCAGGCATCCACTCTTGATCCAATTTTACCGTTGGCCGACTTTATTGAGGATCT
>RPPD01000401.1 GCA_003818675.1 Spirochaetaceae bacterium | reverse complement strand
TCGCGCTCGAGCGGGGTCAACAGCGCGTCAGGAACAGGCAGTTCAAGTTTTATGGTGAACACGGTGGCCTTTACGCTGGAGATGTCCCGTCTTATCCCTGGCGCAGCATGAAAAACGCAGCTGGCTATTTCGCGGGGAATGACTTTGACCTTGCAGATTTGTTTATAGGACAGGAGGGGACACTGGGGATCGTGACATCCCTTGTCCTGCGGCTTGCAGGCAAAAGAGATATTTTGCGTGGAATTCTTTTTCAGTTCAAGACCGAGGAGAATGCGGTTTCATTCGTGAGTAAGACCAGAAATGCCTTGGCCGGAAATTCTGTGGCCGGAGGGACAGCTGCAGAAAATAATCCAGCGCTTGTGGCCATGGAATTCTTTGACAGGCAGTCCTGTGAACTCGCACACACACTGGCAGCCGGGAACCTGGCGCTTCCTGATCCGGATGCAGCGGCATCTGTTTACCTGGAGCTCCATGGAGATGATGAAGCCTCCATGGAGAAAGCCCTGCTTGATCTGGCTGGAATAGTTGAAGGCCTGGCTGAGGATCCGGATGCGAGTGTCATGGCTGAGGATCCGGCACTTCTGGAGCGGCTTGCGCAGTTTCGCCATGCAGTGCCAGAGGCAATAAATCTCCGCATAGCTGCACTACAGACAACAGAACCAGGTGACATGAAACTCGGTACGGATTTTGCGGTGACGGACAAAGATCTGACAGCGCTGGTCTCTCTTTACAGGAACACACGCTCCTCTGCAGGCTGTGAGTATGCAATGTTCGGCCACATTGGAAACAATCACCTGCATGTCAACATCCTCCCAAAATCAGGGGCTGAGTATCATTCCGGACGCGAGTCCTTTGTCATGATTGCCAGTCGGGTAATTGAAATGGGCGGGACAATTTCTGCAGAACATGGCGTGGGGAAACTGAAGCGGGATCTTCTGGCTCTCATGTACGGAGAATCCGGGATGGGTGAAATGCGGGAGTGCAAGCGCGTTTTTGATCCATATTTTCTCCTGAACAGGGGAAACCTTTTCATTTAGGCGCGAGTTTTCCTTGACGCTCTGGTGATCTGCCATTTATAATTGGCTTTCAATACATAGGGAAATTTTAAAAGGAGTATATCGAGCAGCTTAATGTCTGAAAAAGCCAGCAATGCCATCAAGGGAAAACGAGTACTCATAACAGGCGGAACCAAACGGCTTGGTGGAGCATGCGCCCGCGACCTCGTCTCAAAAGGCGCGCATGTTATCATCCATTGCAACACATCATGGGAACAGGCTGTACAGATGGCAAAAGAACTTGGCGAAGATTTTGCATCCGCGGGCGGCAAGGCGTATGCAATAAAAGCTGATCTTGCAAAGCCGGAAGAAGCGGAAACCCTTGTGGAAAAGGCGGTCATGCTTGCCGGGCCGCTTGACATTCTCATTAATAATGCGTCCATCTACCCGGAATGTACAATACTTGACATGACAATCGAGGATCTCTTTTCAAATATTACCGTGAACGCCTTTTCGCCGCTTGTGCTTTCACGATGTTTTGCGCAGCGGTTTATGGAAAAGACAGGGCATGCAAAATCTGAACAGCGCGGGCCGCAGCAGCATCGCGGTGTGATCATTAATTTTCTGGACTCGCGCATTTGCGAGTATGACCGCCTTCACGCGGCATATCACACGAGCAAGCGAATGCTTGCGGATTTTACCCGCATGTGTGCGCTTGAGTTTGCGCCTGGAGTGAGGGTCTGCGGTGTGGCTCCAGGACTTATCCTGCCGCCTGAGGGAAAGGATGACGGGTATTTCCGGCAGTTTTATAACAGGATTCCGCTATCCTCGCACGGGAGTGTGGAGGACATTACCTCGGCTGTGCGCTTTCTGATAGAGAGTTCTTTTATCACAGGTCAGATACTGTATGCTGATGGAGGGGCTTTTATGAAAGGAAATACCTATGGCTTCTGAAAAACACAAGACATCCGCGAAGCAAAAACCTGCGAAGCCTGGGAATGCCGCATCCTCGGACGAGATTTTCATAAAGGACATACTTATAAGGTGCATTGTGGGAATACACCCTGAAGAACGGGAAAAAAAACAGGATGTCCTGGTAAGCCTGATGCTTGAGGGTGATTTCAGGGAAGCGGCGCGTACGGATGATATTTCATATGCAATAAATTATTCAACGTTAAAGAAAAAGGTGATAGAATTTGTGGAAGCTTCAGCCTTCAATCTGGTGGAGACCCTGGCGGAAAAAATTGCCGATCTCTGTCTGGATGAACCAAAGGTGAGGCGGGTGCAGGTCTGGCTGGAAAAACCGACGGCGCTCAGATTTGCGCGCACTGTAGGTGTTCATATTACAAGACCATGATGTCCCACAACTTCACATTGACCTGGCACTGGGACAAAAGAAAGGATATACAGTATGAACCTTGAAAATGTGGAGCGGCTTATCCGCGAGCTTCTGGTTGAAATTGGAGAGGATCCTGACAGGGAGGGACTGACAAAGACACCTCTTCGTGTGGCCAAGTCATACGAGTTTTTGACAAGTGGTTACAGGACTGACATCAGCAAGATCATCAACAATGCGGTTTTTGAGTCGCATGCCAACAACATGATAATTGCCCGCGACATAGAAGTCTACAGCATGTGCGAGCACCACATGCTCCCGTTTTTTGGACGCTGTCACATCGGGTACATTGCCAAAAAAAAGGTCATTGGGGTGAGCAAGCTCGCCAGGATTGTGGACTATTTCGGCAGGAGGCTCCAGATACAGGAGCGGTTGACAGCCCAGATCGCGCGTGAGGTCAAAGAGACGGTGGATGCACTTGGGGTTGGTGTGGTGGTGGAGTGCAAGCACCTGTGCATGATGATGCGCGGTGTGGAGAAGCAGAACTCGGTGATGACCACCTCCACGGTGCTGGGCGTGAGCAAGCTCGCCCGCATCGTCGACGTCTACGCGCGGAGGCTGCAGATCCAGGAGAGGCTCACCGCCCAGATCGCCCGCCAGATCATGGCGACCGCGAAGGCCGAGGGGGTGGGCGTGGG
>RPPD01000400.1 GCA_003818675.1 Spirochaetaceae bacterium | reverse complement strand
CCGCATGAGCGGATTCTATTGCAGCGTTCATCGAGAGGAGGTCTGTCTGGCCGGTAATTGCGGCGATGATCTCGATGACTTCCCCGATATGGCTTAAGTTCTGCAATATGCTCTGTATTTGAGTGTTTGTTTCGGTACTGCTTTCCTCTCCCTGCCTGATGACACGCTCCACGGACGCTGTGAGTTCCTTTTTTCCCCGGGTCATCGATACAATGTTTGTGATTGACCGGACAATTTCCTCGATTGCCACGGAAAGCTGGGAGATGAGGAAAATATGTTTTTCCAGTTTCTCGTCAAGGCCGGTAAATCTGGAAAGGATCTGCTGTGTTTGGGTGAAGGATCCCTGGATAATTTCAGCCAATGTTTCATAATGCCGGTGAATCTCGCTCATGCCGGCCGTGTTGCTGTCCAGCGCAATGGAAGATTGGGCTACGATAACCGCGGTACTGTCTGCCAGTGCGTTTGTTTCTTCCGAAGTTGTCTTGATGCCGAAAAACGCGTCACGCAGTTTATCCAGAGTGTTATTGATGGCCGAGGATAGATCCCCCAGTTCATCCCTGGAGCTGTCTTTTATCCTGACGGAGAAGTCCCTTCCGGCTATGGATTTCATTGAATCTGCAATAATTTTTATTCTTGAAGACAGGCTTCTGGTCGTCAGCAAAATGAAGACGGTGGCCAGCAGAATCGCCAGGGTGCCCGCAGTAATGGAGGAAATCATGATATTGTTTCTGTTTGCCTGCATCTCCCTGTCTGCAGTGCCAAGCAGGACAAAGAGATTGTCTTCAAGCGCTCGGTTGAGAAGATTTGTGCAGGCAAATATCTGGTTGGTCATTGATGCGATACCGGGAGAATCATTTCTCTGTTCAAAGAGATTCCGCTGATCGTCAAAATCTCCCTGTCTTATAAATGTAAGCAGCAGGATCTCTGTTTTTTCAAGTGCCCCGGTCGCAACAAGATAAGTTACCATCACCGACTGGTACATGTCCATGCTTTCCTGATATCTGGTGGTGATTTCTTCCAGAAGCGGATTTTTCAAAAATCCTTTTGTTTCATTGACAAAAAGATCCTTTTTGATTTTCCATAAGGGGGAGGCCTGTTCCAGATTGGCTGTGAAAAGCAGATCATAAGATGCCGAATTGCAGTGCCCTGTTGCCGCGTAGGCCCGGTATCCGGAATAGATAAGCTCGTTATACCTGTTTTCCATCATGCTGTTGTAAAAAATCAGGAAAACAAGAAAAACGAAAACAAGAATGATGACAGAATTTAATAAAAGCAGTTTGTTTCTGACACGCATTTCCACAAAATGATAATAGAATAATCAAATCATATCAAGCAAAATATCCTGATAATAATTTGATTATCCATGATGTGTAATCTGTGTCCCGGGCCGGAAACAATTCTTTTTGAATGCCAGGGTCAGTTTTTCGCGGGTATCATTAAATTGTATCTGGAAAGAGCCCTTAGACTGATCCTGCCATTGCCATTGGTGTTGTAGTAAAAACCAAGTTCATTGTCAAGTTTTCCGCGTATATACTCTGGCAGTTCTATTGCTTTCCATGTGTCTATTATTTCCTGCCAAAGATTGTTGATGAGCTGCGTTCTTTTTTCAGTACTTGTCATTCCCATACCTTTTAATTATCGGTCAATTGCAGAGTAACCTACACGAAAGAGGTTTTTTATGCAAGGGGGACGATGGCTTGTTTCTCTTTGTTGCAGAAGCCTTTTCTTGTTTTATTGCCCAGCTTCATTTTCAGACTACCTGCGCCCGTGCGCATGATGATATTTCTTATAAACGGATTGAAGATTACCGCGGACTTGAAACATTTTCCCGCGATAATCCGCTTCATCCGGGACTGCTTTGGAAAACCCCAGCCATAAAAGCAATCTCGCGAACTGCGCCGATTGAGCATCCTGTCCGCAAGATGCATTGCCGATCTCATCGCGTAGCTTAACCCCTCGCCTGAGCTGGGACTTACAAAACCGGCCGCCTCGCCAATGAGAAATGCATTGTCCCTGCCAAAAAAAACATCATGACCGCTTGCCGGCCTCTGCAGAAAAGAAGCCTTGCGCCGTATCATTTTTCCGAAAACCATTCCACGCGCCTCCAGTTTTTTTCGTAGAAGTTTCATTTTGTCGAGCGGTTTGTTCCTGATTTCCAGGGCGGCGCCGAGAATGAGGCAATCGTCTTTTGGAATTGTCCAGGCGTAATAATCCGTGATTTCAGGATCGAATATGGCAGAGAAATATGGCTGGCTTTCCTGTACCTTAAACCATTCTTGCATGGCATAGTAAATGCGTGAGGGTTTTTTCCCGGGATACAAAAGTCTCCGGACTATTGACCTCGCGCCATCAGCACCAATGACCGTTTCCGCATTTATCTCTCTTGTGATTCCAGCATGGCGGAATAGGATTGAAAAGCCCGGGTCACAACTTTTAATTGATATCACGAGGCTTTCCGTGAAGCAATGGACACAGTCATTAATCATGCTGAAAAGCCACCTGTCAAAGTCCGGCCTGTTGATGTTTATGTAGTGGCGATGGTAAAAGCGTTCCAGGCCGGTTTGAAGGTCTATGCTTTTTACCATAAACAATTGCGGTCCCGCGAGAACATGGCGTGGGAGACCCAGTCCCATTTGCGCGAGAGCGGCCTGCGCGTCCGGAGCGACAAGTCCGCCGCAGCATTTTTCGCTCGCGGCAATTGTGGTTGTCCGGCCTGAATGTTCTTCCAGATTTCGTTTATCGATAATGGCGACGCGGAAACAATCGCCAAGCAGCCTTGCAAGCGTAGCACCCGCAGGTCCTCCACCTATGATTGCGATGTCAAAAAAATATTGTTTCATGCCTGGGAAACATATTGCCGGCCCGAGGCGAAATCTTGATCAAACTATGGTTTTTTTGAGGAACCGCGAGCTGTTGAAAATCACGGCAATTTCCCGTTTGCTGCATCAAAGGCTGATAAACCGCCTCAAGTACATCCGTCTATTTTATCTTCCACATGACGATGCTGTAGTCTTCTGCTGCGGAAGCCATTGATTT
>RPPD01000399.1 GCA_003818675.1 Spirochaetaceae bacterium | reverse complement strand
CGCTACCTTTTCTGTGGCATAAGGCAGCCATTATTGTTTTGTCCTGTTTATTTTATACACTTTTGCCATCAAATTCAAGGGATATTTTGTATTTCAGCAATACTCTTTTTCCCAGGCATGACCGTGGCATAAGCACTTAAATACGACTCCCTGATGCGCACGCCTCCGCCGAAACGATAGCTAGGGAGATTTCTTTCCTTGATCCATTTCCGGATTGTCCAAGGACTGACATCGATCAGCTTTGCTGCATTCTCGATTTTCAAAAACTGTTTGTCCATAAAAACGCCTCGCTTTGTTCAATGTACCTTTTGTTTCAAACCCATTTTTGCGATGAGAGGGTGAGAAGCCGTTTGCGAAGCTGCACTTCACCACCGGGATCGGCGAGTCTGCCATTACCTTGACCACGGTCTGTATGTAACGTTCACTTGGTTCGTTCGGAACGAGAAAGTGCAATGGGTCCTCGACGGAAGGCTGTGCCAACTCAATCTGTTCGGGTTCCGTCATATACCGTGCAACCGTATCAGGATGTGCGGGCATTTGCCATCTGTGGCTACCCATAAACAAGAGCAATATTCTCATTGATCTCCGTCACCATCGCCATTGTTTCCTGAGCAATTTTCTCCGATTCCCGTATCGAATCAAATTTACCAGTTGGATCGGTAAGTGCCATCTTGCGCGGCTCCAGAATATCCTGGACGGCCATCACCAGATCCTTCAAAACAAGGTGCATGGGTTTGGCCCCGCCGTAGACTGGCACCCAAAGTTTGTTGACGCCGCTTTCGTCCAGAACCACTATGTCATCGATTGCATTCTGCAGGTATTCAATTCGCTTCGCCTTGTTTGCGACCGGGAATTTTTCCTCAACATCCGCGTCGAACTGTTTCCGCCGTGCGATGATATCTTCGGCGTTCTGCTTGGCATGGTACGATATGTCCTGATGGATGACCGTCACACCAAATTCGCGCTTCAATGCTCTCACGACGTCCGTAACCCGTTCGCGTTCTCCCAACATATTCAACACGAAGCTCTTTTGGATGCCATTTAGCTTTTGATTGTTTTTTTTCTGGGGATTTTGGCTAACAACGGCTAACGGTTTCCAGATCCCAGCCTTTGTCTTAGTCCGTCCCTTCGGTCGTTTCTGTGTTTTTATTTTCTCATGCATCTTTACCTCGCTTGAACCGCGCTAACAGATCATTGTCGATGATGGGCGGCTTTTTAAAAAGCTGGAAAGTTGTCTCTAGTCTCAATTCCAACTCACCTATCGGTTTGGTGTCTCTGCCACCCCGCCCCCGCCCTTTCAGCATGTTTATCTGCTCGTCCTCAAGGCAGAAGCGAATGCGGTTGAGGTTGCGGATCATCATTAGCCCAAGGACCACCAGAGCAATACCCATCTTGACCAGTTCTACCGTGACTATTACGATTAAGACAAGTATCACTTCACCACTCCTTGTATTTTTCGGGACAGTTGGCTATTCAGGAGGCAGCCATCCCCTTGTATGATGAACAACCCGGACCCTGCTTATTTGATTGCATCCAACCGACCCGGATGTTCTTGTCTGCCGCGGCTAGAAGAGCGGAAGGCTGAAGCCGGACATACTGGACGATGAGGGCCCACTTCCCGGTCGTTAGTTCCGGAACATGCGCCAGGGTGAACTGAATCCCAGACGCTAACGCAGATCCAACGACCACGCCCCATCCAAACTTCGAAGACTTCGGCGGATTCTGAGCCGCGATTTCTTTTGGGATCCAGTCGAAAGCGTTCCACTCGCCTATTCACGTAAAGGGAATCCTCCATCAAGAGGACCGGACTGCATAACTTGACTCGGACCAAAGCCATAAAGGTGCTGATTGCCGTGGATCACCCGAATGTCTTCTCGCTGACCTTGGCATCCGGGGGTATCAGGTCGGTCTCTGCCGTAACCCGTGTTTTCGCTGTGAGTTCTACAGTTGGTGCCTGAATATGCATTCTTAGCATCCAGGGCCAGCGCGCCGGGAGGTTTCTCCGGCGAAATTCCAAGCTGCGCGATTGGCAGAAAAACTTTATCTAATTCGTTGCGTTCATGTTTTGCCCTCCAGTTCTGTACGATCTGATCAATTCTGTTCTGCCTTCCAGGTCCGCGCTCCTTCAGGGCTTCGAAAACCCAGCGCTTGATGGTCAGGTAGTCGCTTTTCGTCGGGTAATGCTTTGAAGCCTTGTAGCTCGATAAGAATTCAATCGCTTTGAGCGTCTGATCAGGTCCGTAATCGGTCTTGAGTTTTTCCAATTCATGATCCATGAGCGTTACATTCTTGAATTCTCCAAACCGGTGTTTCGCGCGCGCGTCTCCTCTCTCTCTTTCTTTTTGTTTTGTATCTGTATTTGTATTTGTATTGTTATTGTATTGTGTGTCGTTACACGAGCGTTTCTCCTGCGTTAGTAACGCGTTACCGGCTTCGATTTTATTGGGACTTACGAGTAATTTCCTCGCTTCCCTGAACCTCGCCACCCTCTCTCTGGTTTGTTCGCGAACGCGCTGAACCCTGTCGTACCTCTGATATTTCATGAAATTGCAGATTTCAATCGTACTTCCTTCGGTTAAAAGGATCATCCGGAACCGCTCGGAAGAGAAAAGTTTCAGCCCGAATTGAACGGTTTTAATCTCAAGATCGAAAAGAGTTGCCAGATCTTCGGGTGAATAGGGTATGCCCGGAGATATTTCAACCAACCCGGTGTTCTCCGACCGCATGGCGAGACAAAGCAGACCAATCCAGAGAATGAACAGCCGGTCCCCGTCAGGGTATTTGCGGATCAGCTTGATCTTTGTATCGTCCAGAATGTTGACATCCAGCGCAAGCCATGAGATGTTCATCTTAGACCTCCACCCGTGGGAATGCCCGGTATCCGGCAGCATCTGTCTGAGTGAGGGGCTTGAATAGGTCTATTTCTGCATTAGAAGCCCTTGGAACGCTTCTTCTGCATCGGGAAATGATCGGTGGGCAAAAAGAAAAAGCCTCGGATATGCCGATAAAAGTCATCACGGAATTCTCCTTTCGCGTGACTTTCATGAGCGGCCAGGCT
>RPPD01000398.1 GCA_003818675.1 Spirochaetaceae bacterium | reverse complement strand
GTCTATTTTATCCTGAAAGGCCAGGGCGTTTTTAATGTTTTCCTGGAGGGTCTTACCGGTAAGCACAAGACAAAGAAGACTTTTTTTCATGGTCAGAAATCCCCCCTATACAGATATGCGTCTGTCAATTGGTCATTGACAAAATATAGCCTGAGCCTGACCGGGAATCCTCTGTCCTTGAGGAAAAAAATTACAGAGTCCTGTGCATCCTGGTGTGGAAAAGCGAGGGTTTGCAGCACTTGGTCCTTTTTCATACTTATGGAAATTCCATAGAAGGGTTCTTTGTGCGTGCTGTCATATCGGATTACCCATATGTGGTTTTCAAACCAGAAAACGGACAATCCTTTAGCATTGTATTGAAAGACTACGTCATCATGACCAGGGAGATCTCCCCTGTGGGTCAAGACTCCATCAGGTGTTCCGAAAAAGGCAAGTGCGGTTTTGATATCCATCCCCAGAAAACCTGCAGGATCGGGCATGCCCACAGGATCGGGCATGCCCACAGGATCGGGCATGCCCACAGGATCGGGTATTTTGGCTGAGGTGGCAGTTTCATCTGTATCTGAGGCAGCAAGCGGGGATACAAAAATGAAAGCCAGAATCACAAACAGTATTGCTATAGTTAAAATATTCTTCATCATAATTTCAAATTTCGGTCTTTACGCGTTCCTTGTGGAGTATTTTACAGTCCAAAATAGCCGCGGCACAGATACCCAATAATGCTCGTGATCATGGCCATGACAATTCCAACGACGATTTCCGGTAGTGTATGTCCAATCATGTCCGGGATGCGCATTTTGTCTTTTTCCGGGATTCCCCTGTTTTTCCGCATGATATCCGCGAGGGTCTGGACTGCTCCGCGCAACCTGAGCGAGTCATAGACTACGACAGACGTAAATACCGCTGCAATGGCAAAATATTCCGTATCAAAACCTTTAAGCAGTCCCAGGGTGAATGTGACTGTTGCTGTAAACGCGGAATGTGTGCTTGGCATGCCTCCAGGGGATATCAGGTAGCGCAAAGAAAAGCGGCCATTCCTGACAGAATAATAGATTACCTTGAAGACCTGACAGGAGATATGGACAATAATTGCCATAATGAGGGCATAATTGAAGAATAACGGCATATAATACCCCTTTTTTTGAAAAGGTTGTGTACCAACAGGCTTTCGTATTTTCCAGGAAGGAATTGTCAAACCGTGCTTTTATAGATATAATTTTTTTGTAAAACAATCAAGAGCAGAATCGGGGGGCATAGTGGAAAAGCTCATTGCTCAGGAAGCTTTCTTCAAAAAATACTCGGAGCGTGTAGTCAAAAACAACAAGATAGAGCCGGATTACTACACCAAGTTCAATGTGAAACGCGGCCTGCGCAATGCCGATGGTACTGGTGTGCTGGTTGGTCTTACCACCATCGGAAATGTTCTTGGATACATTATTGTCGAGGGTGAGAGCAAGCCGGTGGAGGGTAAACTCTACTACCGCGGTATAGATGTACAGGACATAGTCACCGGATTCCAGAAGGACACCCGGAATGGATTTGAGGAGACCGCATACCTCCTGCTTTTCGGCCAGCTCCCCAACAAGAAAGAGCTTGAAGAGTTCTGCGGGATTCTTGACTCGGTACGGGATTTGCCTGATGGATTCATGGAAAACATGATCATGAAGGCGCCAAGCCGGGATATCATGAACAAGTTAGCCAGAAGCGTCCTCGCATCCTATTCATATGATTCCAATCCGGATGACCTTTCAATCCAGAACAACTTGCGGCAGTGCATAGAGCTGATTGCCAGATTTCCCATCATGACAGCCTATGCCTACCAGGCAAAGATGCACTATCATGACGGCCAGAGCCTGTTCATTCACAATGTGAAAAAGGGCCTTTCAACGGCGGAAAACATTCTCCATCTTGTACGCAAGGACAGTGATTATACGCAACTGGAAGCGGAAGTGCTTGATCTCTGCCTTGTGTTACATGCCGAACACGGCGGTGGAAACAACTCGGCCTTCACGGTTCATGTGGTGACTTCTTCGGGCACTGACATATACTCGGCAATCGCCGCGGGCGTCGGATCGCTCAAGGGGCCCAAGCACGGTGGCGCCAATATAAAAGTCATGCAGATGATGGAGGACATCAAGAAAAACGTGAAGAACTGGACTGCTGAAGACCAGGTGAAAGAATATCTGAAGAAAATCATCCGCAAGGAGGCTGCCGACCGCTCTGGTCTTATCTACGGTATCGGCCATGCCGTGTACACACTGTCAGATCCACGGGCCATTTTATTGAAGAACAAGGGGCGCGAACTATCCAAAGACAAGGGAAGGGAGGATGAGTTCAATCTCTATGAGCTTGTTGAAAGGCTCTCACCTGTTGTTTTCTCCGAGGAAAAGGCATCCTCCAAGACAGTTTCTGCCAACGTGGATTTCTACTCTGGTTTTGTCTACAGCATGCTCAATATTCCGGATGAGCTTTTCACGCCGCTGTTTGCCATATCGCGGATAGCCGGATGGGCTTCACACAGGATTGAAGAGATAGTCACGGGTGGCAGGATCATGCGGCCGGCATACCGCAGCATTCTGAAGGACGTCGCCTATACGCCTCTTTCCAAGAGAAAGTAGTCTGGTTTTGAAAATGTTTTGTATCCGGAGACGCCCCTGTCATGTTTGAGAACTCGGAGCTTTACAGGGAAATCATAAACTCAATTCCGGATATAATATTCCGCACAGATGAAAATGATCTTATCCAGTTTATCAATGCCGCCGCCAATATTCTGGGTTATTCTCCGGATCAGCTTGAGTGCATGCCTCTTGAAACCATTATACACGCAGATGACATGAAACGGATTCCAGCGTTTATGGCTGACAAGAGAAAGAGCATGGAAGTCCGCCTCTTGCCTAAAAAGTCCACAAAACAGCCTTTGGCAGATGATGAAGAAAATATCATCGGTGAATTGAGCGTAATGGCGGTACTTCCGGGGAGTGTTGCAGGACAGTTGTCAGGCGATGGATTTGTCGGGATCATCAGGGATATCACAAGGCGGAGAAAGGCCGAGGAACTCCTCAGAAAGCTGCTCTCTG
>RPPD01000397.1 GCA_003818675.1 Spirochaetaceae bacterium | reverse complement strand
ACTGATTCGCTGTTCCCCGCCAGTACGTATAAGGAGGTCCATGTCTGGCAGCTCTGGCTGGTCCAAATAGGCGGTCAGTTCCTTTTCTGAAATGGGCGGACGTGATTTCTGTTCATGGCATCGGCCTACTGCACGGATAATCTCGTCACGACCGCCATAGGCCAGTGCAATGTTCAGTACAAGTCCGTCAAAATGTTGCGTTTGCTTCATTGTATCAGTAATTGTTTTGATAACGTTTTTAGGAAGCTGCTGAAGGTTGCCGGAATGCACGATGCGGATGCTGTTTTTTTTGTAAAACTTGTATTCTTTCTTGAGGTGTTTATTTACAAGGAACATCAGATAGGAGACCTCTTCTGCAGCGCGCTTCCAGTTTTCTGTTGAAAATGCATAGACTGAAACATATTTTAGCCCAATTTGGGCTGCCCTGGCTGCAATGCGCTTTGCCGCCTCAAGTCCCTCGACATGACCCTTGTAGCGCGGTTTTTTCCGGGCCAGGGCCCAGCGGCCATTGCCGTCCATGATTATTCCTATATGGCGCGGAAGTTTTTTTTTTGAAAGCTTTATCAGGGGCTTTTGGTCTTTCATTTAGACCTCGAGAATTTCCTTCTCTTTTACCTCGAGCACCTTGTTGATCTCTTCTATATATTTGTCAGTGAGTTTCTGTATCTCGTCTGTCGAGCGTTTGAGATCATCCTCGCTTATTTCCCCTGATTTCTGGAGTCCCTTAAAATCCTCGTTGGCATCACGGCGTATGTTTCGCACGGAGACGCGCGTGGCTTCGGCCTTGGACTTGGCCACTTTGACAAGTTCTTTGCGGCGTTCCTCAGTAAGCGGCGGGATGCTGATGCGGACGACCTTGCCGTCATTGTTGGGATTGACTGACAGTTCTGACTTCTGGATGGCCTTTTCAATTTCACCCAAAACTGATTTGTCCCAGGGCTGTATGACCACAAGCCTGGCTTCCGGGATGGAAATGGTGGCAACCTGGTGAAGGGGGGTTTTTTGACCGTAATAATCAACCTTGATGTTGTCAAAAAGCGCCGCTGAAGCGCGTCCAGTGCGCAGGCCGTTGAATTCGACTCCAAGAGCATGGATGGCTTTTTTCATTTTTTCTTCAGTGTTCTTCTTTAGCTGTTCTGGCATTTACAACCTCCTTGGGATTCTGTTTTACACAAAAGAAAGGGGTACAGATCATCGTGATGACCTGTACCCCTGATTGTAGGTTTTTATTCCTGCCCGGGAAGCTCTTCACCAACCTTGCAGTAGATGTAATCCGTGATTGACAGTTTGGATCCGACTTCCTTGCCGACTTTTTCAAGAATGGCCTTTACCTGGAACTTTTCATCCCTTACGTAGTTCTGGTCCAGGAGACATATTTCAGAAAAGTGTTTCTTGATTTTTCCCTTTACAATGCCCTCAAGAACATTCGCAGGTTTGCCAAGACTTGCGGCCTGTTTCTGGAAGATTTCTTCCTGTTCCTTCACGTAGGCGTTATCCACCTTGTCTTCAGAAAGATATTTGGGCGCAAAGGCCGCAATATGGAGTGCGAGGTTGAATGCGAGATCCTTCACAGCCGGGTTGTCCCTGGCTTCAGAATTGTCAGCCTTCATTTTGACTATGACGCCAATACGTCCTTCTCCGTGGAGGTATTCAGTAAAGAATTCTCCAGCGGCAGCTTCCTTGGTCACGAAGCGGCGGAGTGTAATGTTTTCCTTTATTATGCTGACTGTGCCAACGATGGCTTCATCCATGGATTTTGTCTTTTCCTTTGCGTTTTCGGAAATTACAAGGTCCACGAGATTTTTTCCGAGTTTCTGGAAACCGTCGTTTTTGGCGACAAAATCTGTCTCGCAGGAGAGTTCCAAAACAGCGGTTTTGCTGCCAGCGGTCTTTATAAAAATACGGCCTTCGTTTGTGGCGCGGCCCATTCGTTTTTCAGCCGCCGCTAAACCCAGTTCCTTGAGTATCTTTTCAGCCTTGGCAAAGTCTCCTGACGCATCTACCAATGCCTTTTTGCATTCCATCATGCCTGCTCCGGTCTTGTCCCGCAGCTTTTTTACTTCAGTAGCTTTTATCTCCACTATACGCTCCTTTTATAAAAAGGCGGCATCCTTTGGAAAAGGTGCCGCGTTAAAAAAATTCCCAAAAGTGATTGAAGGATGTGACGGGGTTTATTCCTTGTTTTGCGTCTCTCCCTCTTTGTCAGCGGCGATTTCCTTGACGCTCTCGGCAACTACTTCTTCCTCATCCTTGACAAGGTAATTTGAGTAATCGCCATCAAGGTCTGCCTTTTCCTTCTCTGGCTCTGTCTCTGTTTTGGCTTCCGGTGTGTAGTCCTCTTTTTCCACCAGGGCTTCAAAGTCTTCGTGGGTTTCTGTTGAAGCCGGGGTGGCAGTTCCCTCATCCTCGTGGAGCGAATCGATGACTTCAAGACCAACCTCATTCTCGGCCTCAACGACCGCATTTGCCACGATCTGGGTAAAAAGGGTGATGGCCCTGATTGCGTCATCGTTTCCTGGAATGGGTAAGTCAATCCCGTCAGGATTGCAGTTTGTGTCAACAACTGCGACGATAGGAATTTTCATCTTTCTGGCTTCACTTACAGCTATTTCTTCTTTTTTGGTGTCAATTATGAAGATAATGCCTGGAAGCTCCTTCATTTCCTTGATACCGCCAATATTTTTCTCCAGCTTGGATTTTTCCTTGCCAAGGCCGGCTACTTCCTTTTTTGTGAGACTTTCATAGGTACCGTCAACTTCCATCTTCTCAATTTTCTTGAGTCTGAGAATGGACTTCTTGATGGTGGAAAAATTGGTAAGCATGCCGCCTGGCCAGCGGTTGTTGACATAGAACATGTTGCAACGCTTTGCCTCGCGCTCAATTGCAGCTTGAGCCTGCTTTTTTGTGCCCACAAAGAGCACAGACTTGTTCTCAAGAACTACCTTGCGGACAGCCTCGTAGGCGTCCTTGATGGCGGTGATAGTCTTCTGGAGATCGATAATATGAATACCGTTCCGCTCGGTAAAAATAAAACGCTTCATACGTGGATCCCAGCGTTTTGTCTGGTGTCCAAAATGAACGCCGGATTCCAAGAGATT
>RPPD01000396.1 GCA_003818675.1 Spirochaetaceae bacterium | reverse complement strand
CGTACCGGGCTTTAAGAAACAAAAAAAACCTCTCCTCAACATCTGATGTTGTCAGATATAAAATCCTGTCAGTGAGGTAGCGGAGCTTGTTCATGAGCATTCCCAAAAATCCGTTTCTAAACTCTGGTTCCAGGAGAAGACAGTCTATCTGTCTTGTGGGCAGCATGAGAACTTCAGAGGCTGTGACTGCAATAGCCTGCGCCGGGTAATCCTTGCGCTGGAATAAAATCACTTCACCAAAGACTTCAACTGGTTTTAAAAGTTTTATTACAATCTCCTTTCCTTCAGCGCTGTTTTTGGATATTTGTATTGCCCCTGTTGCCAGAATAAACATGGCATTCCCCTCGTCACCCTCATGAAACAGAAATTGGCCTTTTTTCAATGATTTGGACAGTGCTATTGCGGCAAGAGTCCTGACCTGCGGACCAGCCAGTTCCTTGAAGAAATCCGATGACTTGATTATTGATTCCTTCTTTTCCGGATTCATGATTAAAAATACCTGAAAAACTTGATCTGGATCAAGGATTTATTTCCACAAAAATATAAATTGTTATAAAAAGGAGAAGGATGATGAGAAGGAAAATCGTAAGCATAGACGAGACAAAATGCGACGGATGCGGTCTTTGCATCCCGAATTGCCATGAAGAGGCGATCAAACTTGTTGACGGCAAGGCCAGGCTGGTCGCTGACGTGTATTGCGACGGGCTCGGCGCGTGCCTTGGAACCTGTCCAAAAGACGCGATCACAATAATTGAGCGCGAGGCCAAGGCGTTTAACGAGGCCGTGGTTGCAGAAATGCTCCACAAACCAGAGCCAATATTTTCAGGATGTCCCGGAACCCGTTCCATGAATCTGTCAACAGAATCAAAACCCGACGGGAACACTGCCTGCGAAATCAGCTCCAGGCTTACTACCTGGCCTGTTCAACTCCACCTCATTCCGGTCTCAGCTCCTCATTTCAAAGGCAGAAATCTTCTGCTCGCTGCTGACTGCGTGGCATATGCCGTGGGTGATTTTCACCGACAATTCCTCAAGGATTCTGTATTGGCCATTGCGTGTCCAAAGCTGGACGAGGGCCAGGAAATCTATCTGGAAAAAATCAAGGCACTGATTACGGAATCAGGTATCGCATCGCTTACAGTGCTCACCATGGAAGTCCCTTGCTGTTCTGGACTAGTCAAGCTTGTGAGGGATGCCATGGATCAGATACAGGAAGCTATCTGCCAGGTTGAATGGAAAGTTATTTCAATCAAAGGTGAAGTTTTGAAAACGACTGTGTTACAGTGATTACTCAATATGTAGTTAAAATCATACAGGAGGATTAAATGTCAGAAGGTTTGGGACCAAATTCACGCAAAGAGACGGTAAAGGATATTATCAAGAGTCTTCACAGGGGACTTTCAGCCGAATCTGCAGCCGAAAGAGTCAGAAAAGAAGTAGGAACCATTAATGCCCTGGAGCTGTCAAGGATAGAACAGGAGCTTTTGAATGAGGGAGTTCCTGTTTCGGAAATCCAGCTTTTCTGTAATGTACATGCCATAATATTTGCCGATGCGCTTACAAACGGGTATATGTCAGGGCAAACGACAGCTGAAGATAAAATTGCCGGAAAACCGTCACATCCTGTGGAGCTCTTCCGCTCCGAGAACAAAAAACTGTTTGAGTTCGCGGACATACTCAAAAGCATTTTTGCCGCATCTGCAATCTCTGAATCATCCATGCAAAAAGATCAGATGAATAACCTCCGTTCATCATTTTCGCTTGTAGAACAGCACTATCAGAAAAAGGAACAAATCCTCTTTCCCTTTCTGGAAAAGCACGGATTCCCCGGACCCTCAAAGGTCATGTGGGGCAAGCACGATGAGATAAGGGGACTTATAAAACAGTTTGTTGATGCAGCCGGGAAAGCCTTTTTATCCGGGAAATTGTCTGATGTGGACAGAAAACTTGCGGCCAAACTCTCCGAAGAGATTGCCGGGATGGCCGAGAAGGAGGAAAAAATCCTGCTCCCGACCTCTATGGACAAACTTGAAGCATCCGAATGGGAAACAGTTCAAAGGAGCTTTGTTTCCTTTTCCGGTGAAACCGGACCGGCATACAAAACTGGCAATTCAGGCAATAGCCATGAAAATTCCCCTGCAATTTCCGGTGAAATACAGCTTCCAAGCGGCAGCGTGAGTGTAAACGAACTCATGACAATCCTCAACACACTGCCCGTGGACATCAGTTTTGTGGACGCAAATGACAGTGTGCGCTATTTTTCAGAAACCAAGGACCGCATTTTTCCAAGACCAAGAAGTGTTATAGGACGCAATGTTGAAAACTGCCATCCTCCTAAAAGCCTTGATGCTGTCAAAAGAATTGTCAGTGCGTTCAGGGATGGCAAAAAGGATCATGAGGATTTCTGGATTAACCTCAAGGAGCGATTCATCCTGATACGCTATTTTGCGCTGCGTGATTCAGAAAGAAATTATCTTGGGACCCTTGAAGTTTCTCAGGATCTGACACAATTGCGCGCGCTTACAGGTGAGAAGCGTTTGTCTGATTAACGTTTTGTGCCAAAATATTTCTTGAGAGAACTATTGTTCTTGTGTAAATCGTGGAGTATAGGGTCTGAATTGGTTGTCTTCCCTGATATTGAAATGCGACAGAGTGCAACGGATTTTCCCATTATACAATGTGTTAAGGCGATTGGCTCTGAGGCCCACTGCCTTTGAGAGTTCCTTTTCACCGGTGAGAATTGCGGCATTGTAGCCCTGGTAATGTTCAAACAGCGTCTTGCCCAAGTCCTGGTAAAGACCGGCCAGTTCTGTTTTTTCGCCTATGCGCTCTCCGTATGGAGGATTTACGACAACCAGGCCCGCAGGCTTTGTATCGCTTTTGGGTGCCCGGGTCTCCTGCAAGTTTTTTTGCGACACGCGGACAAGGTGGCCAATCCCGGCATGCTGCGCGTTCTCCAAAGTGGCGCTGACGGCCTCCGGATCATTGTCAAATCCATAGACCCTGGGCAATTCCTTTGAAAGCCCCTCTTTTTTCCTGTCCTCAGCCTCCTTTACAAGGCCATCCCAGAGTCCTGCGTCATGGCCGTTCCAGTTGGCCAGTCGCGAGTTTTTCCGCAGTAGACCG
>RPPD01000395.1 GCA_003818675.1 Spirochaetaceae bacterium | reverse complement strand
GGGATACTATAAGTCCGATGTTCGGTCCTTCAGGGGTTTCAATAGGGCACATGCGTCCATAGTGAGTGTAATGAACGTCGCGGACCTCAAACCCGGCACGCTCACGCGAGAGACCTCCGGGTCCAAGGGCGTTCAGGCGCCGCTTGTGCGTGAGTTCGGAAAGCGGGTTGACCTGGTCCATGAACTGGGAAAGCTGGCTTGAGCCGAAGAACTCCTTGATAGCGGCCACAATGGGCTTTATGGAAATGAGTTCCTGGGGCTTGATCGTGTCCACTTCCTTCAGGGACATGCGCTCCTTGGCAATCCTCTCCATGCGTGAAAAGGCAATCTTCAGCTGGTTTGCCAACAGTTCGCCCACACTTCTGATACGCCTGTTCCCAAGGTGGTCAATGTCATCCACATTGGCCTCGCCGATATAGACCTTGATCAGGTAGGTCATCGTGTTGATGATGTCCTCGACAATCAGGGTCTGTTCCTTCTGGTCCGCACCGTAGTCAAACTTCTTGTTTAGCTTGTAGCGGCCCACGCGGCCCAGGTCATATCTGCGTGACGAGAAGAACATCATCTGCAAATCTTTTTCCGCGCTCTCTATGGTTATGGGCTCTCCGGGGAAAATAGAGGAGTAGAGCCTTGAAATCGCCTCTTCCTTTGTGGGCTCGTCCACTTCCGGCGTGTCCTTGGTGAACTTCATTTCCTCGCGCTCAAAGCAGTTGAGAATGATGTCCGTGTGGAGCGACTTCTCGTGTTCAAGGTCAATGACCTCGATCTTGTTGATGCCGAGGTGCAGAAGCTCCTCCACATCATGCGGATGGATCTTTTCACCGGCACGGTAGAGCTTTTTTTCCGTGTCGCCTTCCTTGACGAAGATGGCCTTGGCAAAGACACTGCCGACGACCTTTTCTTTGTCTTCCCGTGTATCCGAAAGCTTTACCTTCTTAATCTGGTAGAATGTCTCGATGATCTTTTCCCTGGTATCAAATCCCAGGGCACGGAGAAACATGGTGGCGAGGATTCGCTTCTTGCGGTCAATCTTGGCATAGATGAGTTCCCGTTTCTGGTCAATCTCAAATTCCAGCCAGGAGCCGCGGTAGGGAATGATGCGTGAGGAGTAAACACCTTTTTCATGTGAAAAAATGACGCCAGGCGACCTATGGATCTGGCTCACCACAACTCGCTCCGCGCCGTTTATTATAAAGGTTCCCCGCTCGGTCATGAGCGGAATATCGCCCATGTAGATTTCCTTCTGGCGGATTTCACCGGTCTGGAGAAATACCAGGTTGATCTTGGCCTTTATGGGGATGGAATATGAAAGGCCCTTCTGTTTGCACTCCTGCTCCGAAAATTTCAGGTATGATTCATCCAGTGTGTACCCGCAGTATTCCAGGACCATGTCCTCATTGGGGCTTCCCACGGGGAAATTTGACTGGAAAACTTCTTCCAGGCCGCAAAGCGCAAGCGGCTCGCCTGCAATAAGTTTCTCCCTCTGGAGGAAGCGTTCATAGGAACTGGTCTGAATGTCAATAAGATTGGGAATGTCCATGACATCCTGGAATTCAGACCCGATATACGTTCTCTTGATTTTTTTCTGCACGCTCATACTCTTTACGACCCCTTTTAAAGGCAATTGGACTATGCCGGCCCTCGCCGGGCCCGCCTGACCAATAACAAACAAACCACTGGGACATACCTGTCCCAGTGGTCCTGTAAAAACCGTTTCAAGACGATTGAATTGAAGTTATTTAACTTCAATAACACCGCCAGCAGCTTCAATCTGCGCCTTGATTTTCTTTGCATCATCTTTGGAAATCCCCTCCTTGAGGGTCTTCCCGCCTGCTTCAACCAGGTCCTTGGCTTCTTTGAGACCCAGGCCGGTTACAGCGCGGACTTCCTTGATTACCGCAATCTTTTTGGTATCATCATAGCTCTTGAGAATGACGTCAAACTCGGTCTTTTCCTCAACAGCAGCAGCAGCGCCTGCGCCTCCCGCAGCCACCATGGCAACCGGTGCAGCAGCAGTAACGCCGAACTTCTCTTCCATGGCCTTGACAAGTTCCGATGCTTCCAGAAGCGTCATGCTTGCGATCGCTTCCATGATCTGGTCTTTTGATAATGTTGGCATATTATCTTCTCCTTCCAATTATTTTTTCTACAGCAATAGCATCCAACTAATAGAAGACTAAGGCTGTGTTATCCCTGTTGTTTCTTGTCAGCTACCGCCTTAAGCGTGCGGACAAGTTTGGTGATCACACCGTTTAGCACAAGCACCATGTTGGTGGCAGGCGCATTAAGCGATCCCATGATTCTCGCGATGAGTTCCTGCCGGCTCGGCAGCTTCGAAAGCGCGGTCATTTCTTCCTGGCTGAAGCGCTTGCCTTCCACGATACCGCCCTTGAGTTTAAGCGGCACTTCCTTTGCGAACTCTACCAGTATCTTTGCCACAGGCCCCACATCCTTTCGGATGAAGGTCGTGGCGGTTGGTCCCTTCAAAAGATCAGACACATCCGGTTTACCGAGCTGGGTTAACGCCAGGTTCATGTAATTGTTCTTCACAACCGTGAACTGCGCCTCCTCCGCCCGAAGCTTTTTGCGGAGATCGGTCAACTGTGCGACAGTTAGGCCGCGAAAATCCGCGAAAATGAGGTCGTGGGCATTCTCCACGATATCCTTCAGTTTCTTTACCGAAGTCTCTTTGTATTCATTTATTCTCTGTGTTTTTTCTGCCATATATAGCTCCTTGGCCTATTCCTCTTCTTCAGGCATCTCTGCCTCAAGTTTCACACCAGGGCCCATGGTGGATGAAATCACGGCTGAAGTTATAAACTCGCCCTTAACGTCTGAAGGTCGCTTGCGGCTCACTACGCTGATGACGGTCTTGATATTCTCCGCGAGCAGACTAGAGTCCATGGAAACCTTGCCTACAGCCAGGTGTACAACCCCGGCCTTGTCCGCGCGGTATTCCACGCGACCCTTGCGAAGCTCACCCAAAGCGGCCTTGATATCAAATGTGACGGTCTGTGTCTTGGGATTGGGCATGAGTCCCCGGCGTCCCAGGATCTGGCCAAGCTTGCCGACTTCCTTCATGAGATCCGGTGTTGAAACCGCGATGTCAAAATCCAGCCAGCCGCCCTTGATCT
>RPPD01000394.1 GCA_003818675.1 Spirochaetaceae bacterium | reverse complement strand
GGTTGGACTTCCTGGGCAGGGATAAGGGTTGTTGCCAAATAAAGGATATTTTGCTTAAAAAATTAAATCATGGCGGGTCAAAGGCGGTTGACAATACCGTGTTTTGTTCCGCCACTTTTTTTATGACTTTTCCTTATTGCTCCGTTCCATTTCAGTCCTGATGGCCACTCCGAGCTTTTCCACTGAATACGGTTTTTTCAGATAGGTATTTACGCCGAGCTTCTGGATTTCCATGATGCGCGATGTCTCTGAATATCCGCTTGTGATTATGGCCTTTTGTTTTGGCCATTTCTCAATGATACGCTTGTATGTTTCAAGCCCGTCTATCCCGGGATCCATTATCATGTCCAGCACAACCAAATCCGCCTCATTCTTCTCAAGGTAGATGAGTGCATTTTCACCGCTGTCTACACTCCGACAATTGTAGCCGAGTCTTTTCAGGATGGTCTCCGCGATATCGCGCTGTTCCTTCATGTCATCAACTACAAGCACGAGTTCGCCTTTGCCCATGTAATCTGAGAAGGGCAGTTCCTCCTTGTATTCCTCGGCACGCGCCATGGTCGGACGGAAATAGAGCCTGATGGATGTACCGCCGTCAACCACGCTTTTTACGTCAATAAAACCCCTGTGGTCCTTCACGGTGCTGTATACAACAGACATCCCGAGTCCAGTGCCGCTTCTGCGGCCCAGCACTTTCTTTGTGTAAAAGGGTTCAAATATTTTTTCCACCTGTTCCTGCGGTATGCCAATTCCGCTGTCGGATATCCAAAGCACGACATATTGTCCGGCCGGGATAGTTTCAAAACCTGTCTGCGGGTTTTCAAAGTAGACATTCTGTGTGGAGATTGTAATCTCACCTTCTCCGGTAATGGCTTCAAGGCTGTTCGTGAACAGGTTCATGAGCACTTTGCTGATATGGAAGGGGGTTCCCATGATATTGGCAAGGTCCTTTTCCAGCTTCACGGTGACATTTATTTTTTCATACTGGTTGTGGAAGCTTTTATATTCAGGGCTTGACAGAAAATCATTGATGACGGAATTGACATTCACAGGAATGGCCAAAGCCACACCACGTCTGGCAAGGGTGAGAAGGTCCTGCACCATTGCGGCGGCGCGTTCGCCCGCGCGTTTTATGTTCATTATTGGCGTGATGAATGGGCTGTCAGGCGGCATCTCCATGAGTAAAAGCTCGGGATAATTAATGAGGCCGGAGAGGATGTTGTTCAGGTCATGGGCAACGCCTGACGCCAGATTGCCCACAGCCTCAAGCCGCTGCGAACGCTCAAGCTGGGACTGGAGCCGTTTTTCCTCCTCCTTGACTTGCTCGAGCGCGGTGATGTGGAGCATGAGGTTGTTGTTGACAATATTAAGCTCCCTGGTTCTGGCCTCGACTTTTATTTCCAGCTCCTGGGTGTGATGTTCCAGTTGTATCTGGCTGGCTTTCAGCTCACTTAACAAATTGTAGAATGCCTCTGACATCTGACCTATTTCATCCGAAGTGTTGATTCTGTTCTCTGATTGCGTGAGGTTCCCGCCTTCACGGATTTTTTCTATAATTGAAAGGAGTCGGGCGAATGGGCGCGTCACCCATGTGGTCAGTATCATGTAAAAGAAAAAGAGCATTATAAGAGTAAGGACAAGAGTTATTACGAGTGAGTTCCAGATCATCTGGTTGATCTTGTCGATTATGAGAGCATGCGGGAACCCGATTATGACAGTGGCCTCATGTTTGCCCAAAAGGTTAAATACGGGGATGGCGACATTGTCGAAATTGCGGGCGGTGAAAAATATATAACCTGGTCCTTCCTCGGTTCCAAAATCAAGGGGAATGTCCTGTGCGGGAAATTTCCTGCCATGTTCCCTCGCGTCATTGTGAAAGAGAATGTTCCATCCAATGTCCGTGACCATGGCATAGGAAATATCATCATACGTGGATGTGATTTCACGGCACTGTGAATCAAACTGTTCTATGTCTTGAAGTGGAATGTAGAGCTGGAACAAGCGGTCCAACTTGTATTTTACAGTTGTCGCCATCACGTGGGCGCGTGACACAAGGGCGTACTTGAAACTGTCGATGTAAATGAGCGAATGTATCGTTGTGTTTATCAGTATACCGATGACAAGGAAACAGACTGATACAATGACGATTTTTTTACGGAGGGAGTAGGTAAGTCTCAATTACTCCTCCCATTTATAATTTTCGATAATTTTAGAGGCCAGAAGCACGCTCGCTGGAATCCGCGGGATTATCTGGAGGTCGCGTGCACGTCGCAGGCTGATAATCGCCTGCCCTTTGGTGGATGTACTGATGGGAATTTCTGAAGGAGCGATCCCTTCAACAAGGATTTTTCGCGCCATATTTCCCGCGACACGTCCCTGTTCCATGGCAGAAACAGAGACAGTGCACAAGATTCCGTAGTAACTGCGGTCCTCCCAGAAACTGAAGTCTGGAATGCGGGAATTCTCAGCAAGCCACCGAAGTACTACAGAGTAGTCGACATTGTTGCCTGACGAATCGCGGAATTGGGAATTTCCAATCACGCACAGCGCGTCAACCTTGCCCTGAAGGTTCGTAATCACTTGCTTGAATTCAGCAAAGGTTGAGAGGTGAAGCCATTGGGAGAATTCAATATCATTCATTGATTTGGCATCCTCTCTTATATGGGACGCCACTCCCTCGTAACTGATGTTGCTGTCAAAAAGTACAGCGATTTTTCTCATTTCAGGAAAGATTGACTGCATGAGTTTTACGGTTTCCACAAAGTGCTCGCGCTCAAGCACTCCTGTTATGTTATTGGCCTTGTCAAATCCATACTCAGACGGAGCCTTGTTTACTCCGCTGAAGACAAAGGGAATTCCGGAGTTGATGAAATGCCTGACTACGAGGTCCTGGGCGTAATCATCGGTTGTATACACAAGGTCGGGCTGGTTTTTGGCTATGAGTGCCCTTGCTTCTTCCGCCTTTTGGGAAAGCCATTCAGGACTGTTCTGCCTGAAGGCATCCATCTGAAATATCTCATACTCGACATCCAGATCCGAAAGTTCTTCTTTGAACCCATCAAGCTGGAGATCGGACCAGGTCCATGGTGAATTGTAACTCATGATGTGCAGAATGCGGAAATGCCTGGATGCCCTG
>RPPD01000393.1 GCA_003818675.1 Spirochaetaceae bacterium | reverse complement strand
CATCCACAAGAACTACAGTCTCTCCTGCGCAATAGTCCCCGTCAATAGGAGCGCCAGACCCGTGCTTTTTGGCAGGGAGCCTTGGATAGATCATGGGCTTTGCCAAAAACATTGAAAGCGCAGTCACAACCGGAACAGATGCCACAGGTATGGCGGAGATCCGCTTGTAAGAGAGATTCTCCATAAGAGTGGCATATGCTTTGGCGACATCTGAAAGAAGTACAGGATCACTTATCAGTTTTCGCAGGTCGATATAGAAAGGCGAAATGTCCCCTGATTTGAGCGTAAACGAACCTACCTTAAAACATCCATGATTGATTATTCTTCTTATCAGATCTTTTTTGCCGGTCATAACATTTTCTTTCTTTGAAATACCTGTTCCTGAAGGCCTTTTTAATTCAGCCAGTATTGCCTCATGGAATTCTTTCGCCTTCTTCCCGGGATTTTTGTCTTCAATTATGTGCCTGACTACAACAGGCAGTATCCCTTTGTTGTCTTGGGTTTTCCCGTTTCTTACTGCTTCCGAGATTGACCCACCCTGCGCACCAATTCCTGGAGCAAGCAGCCAGACATCAGGGAGTTCTTTCCTGACAGCAGCCAGGGCTGCAGGGTCATTACCTGCAACAACGAGTCCAATATTCGGGCCCCAGGATGTCAATTCACGTGCCATGGCCATAAACAGCGGAATATTGTTTCCAGAAGCGGGGTCTCGTACCAATAAATCCTGTATTTTTGATGCACCCGGATTTGATGTCCTGCATAAAAGGAACAATCCCCTGCCGCTGTATTCCATGAATGGCTGTGCAGATTCCTTCCCAAGATACGGATTTAAGGTTACAGCATCGGCCTTGAAATGGCCGAAAACACTGTCGGCATACGCTTTGGCAGTATTACCGATGTCATTTCTCTTGGCGTCAATGATTACGGGAATCTCCTTTGGTATTACCTCAAGTGTTTTTTCAAGGGCTTTTATCCCTTCGCTTCCCCACCTTTCATAAAAAGCAATATTCGGCTTGTAACAGAGGGTATAAGGAGCGGTCTCCTCGATTATTTTTTTGTTGAATGCAAATAACTCTTCACAGGCAGTTTCTTCTGATTTTACCGGAAAATCGGGGTCCAGCCCCACACAAAGCAGAGTACCTTTCTCCGAGATGCGCGCTTCTAGTTTTTGAAAAAATGTCATTTAGTTCCCTTTCCTTGAGATATCAATCTTTTAGTCCATTTTTGGCTGCTTGTCACTCCAACAAAGGCGGAGTTTCAGGAAGACTTATCCCCTGTTTTTAGAGGACACCAGTCCGGAACAACCGAATTATTTTCCAGAAGTGTACCATATTTTTTTGGATGATAACAATATTCATGAGTCACTTTTAGGTGAAAATTGCATTCACTGCAGCTCTTTGGTATCAATGCCGCCATGTTGACTCCTTGTGACGAAATTGGTCTGTCTATTACAGATTAGGATATTTTCCTCCACTTTTCAAATCATTTTATGCGGTTATTAAAAAATATCGTCGCCTGCAGTTTTTTTAAACTCCGGGTTGTTGACCGTATTTGGAAATACCGTTATGTTCATATAATATCAGAGGAGGAAGACCGTGGATCCATTACTTCAATCATTGATCATAGAAAATGATAAAAAAATCGTTCTGCTTGTCTTGGACGGGGTTGGTGGACTGCCAGCTGAAAAAAACGGCAAAACTGAACTTGAAACAGCCAAAATTCCCAATCTTGACAATCTGGCAAGAGAATCTGAATGCGGTCTCCATCTTCCAATTGATTATGGCATAACTCCCGGATCAGCCCCTGGTCACCTGGCACTTTTCGGCTATGCCCCCCTTTCATTCCCAATAGGACGTGGCGTTGTTGCGGCTATGGGGATTGGATTTCCCATGAAAGCAGGTGACGTGGCAGTCAGGGTCAATTTTGCGACCAGTGACGCATCAGGGAACATAACGGACAGGCGCGCAGGCAGAATCCCAACTGAAAAATGTGATGAGTTATGCAAGCTGCTCTCAAAGGTCAATATCCCTGGAATTGAGGTTTTTGTTCAACCTGTCAAGGATTATCGCGCTTGTGCAGTATTCCGCGGTCCCGGCCTTTCTGATCATGTTGCTGACACTGATACACAGAAGGTCAATGAAAAACCGCTTGATCCCAAGCCCACTTCAGAAAAAGGCAAAAAGACAGCTGAAACTGCAAAGGAGTTCATCAGGCAGGCGCGTGAGCTTTTAAAAAACGAGAAACCAGCCAATGATCTTCTCATGCGCGGTTTTGCCGAGCTTCCTCATATCCCTTCCATGAAAGACCGTTTCCGCCTTGATCCCATGGCTATTGCTGTTTATCCTGATTACAAGGGTGTGAGCAGGCTTGTCGGCATGACTGTGGAAGATTCCTGTACTGATCTGGCTGCACAGATGTCAGCTTTAAAAAACAATTGGGAAAAACACACTTTCTTTTTTATACATCACAAATACACGGATTCCAAGGGCGAGGATGGAGACTTCGCCGCCAAGGTTGCTGAAATTGAAAAGGTTGACAAGATCATTCCAGAGATTCTGAAGCTTAAGCCTGATGTACTGATTGTTACAGGAGATCATTCCACACCAGCAATAATGAAATCACATTCTTCTCATCCTGTGCCGTTTTTGATCAATGCCGCCAATATCAGGGCTGACGAGACAACAGCGTTTGGTGAACGGGAATGTGCAAAGGGCCTCTGGGGTATCATCAAGTCCCCGATTCTGATGCAGATAGCCTTGGCATATGCGGATAAAATCCTGAAATTTGGTGCCTAAGGCACCACCATGGCTTAGGTATCCCAAGAGCACCGAAACTCCACAACTTGATAGTTTCTTAATTTTCTTCTGTGTAGAGAATACCTGAAATGCCTTCATCTGCAAGGGTGGCGAGCATCTTTTGCGCCTCATCCTCCGTTAGATTCTGGCCTATAATGACGCGGTAATAGACAGTGCCCCTGATATCCTTTTTTATTATTTCTCCGCGTGCACCTATTTTTTCAGCATCCCTAAGAGCATATTGCGCGTTTTCAAGCATGGTGAAACTGCCTATTTGTATCCGCAGGCCCCTGGAATCCGTGCTTGAAGCTGATGTTGTGGACGGGTTAACCTGATTTGCAGTATCT
>RPPD01000392.1 GCA_003818675.1 Spirochaetaceae bacterium | reverse complement strand
ATAAAGCTATTCTGCAGGCTAAAGACATCTGCAAAGTTGATTCAAATGGCGAGTGTACTTCGTCAGGAATCAAGCCAAGCATAGAGACCAGCATCCACATGGCAGTTTACCGGGCACGGCCGGATGTGAATGCTGTTGTCCACGCACATCCTGTATTTGCTTCAACATTTTGTGCTGTGGAAGCGAAAATCAACACCAGGCTCACAGCTGAAGCGCGTGTTATTTTGGGGGAACCCGTAAAAACGCCATATGCGCTTTCAGGTTCAAAACAACTCTCTCATTATGTGACCGCTGCTGTTTCCTGCAGATCAGAGGCAAAAAATCAGACTGCGGCTGGCATATGTAATGTGATTCTGATGGAAAATCACGGGGTAATCGCGCTGGGATCATCATTGCTTGAGGCATTTCACAGAATTGAAGTGCTTGAGGATGCCGCGAAAATGACGCTTGCCACCCATGTTATGGGGAACTGTCGCGAGCTCTCTGATTCTGAAATTATCGAACTCCACAAGTTTTTTGATAAATAAGAGGTAGCTTGTGTTCATCCATGGAGGACTGGTGCACCTTGATGGAAATAAAATATATGAAGTCAAAGAATAGATTATCATAGAGGAGTCAGGCAATGTTTGAAGACTTTTTCATGGCATTTTTAATGGCCTTTATTCCCCTGTTTGTGGCAGTTGATGCGGTAGGAGTACTTCCGATTTATATTTCGCTGACAGAGGAAACAGGTAAAAAGGAAAAACTGCGTGTGCTTTTTGTATCCATGGTGACAGCAATCGTCATTTCAGTGGCGTTTCTTTTTTTGGGAAAACTTCTTTTTGGTTTTCTTGGAATTACAATAAGTGATTTCATGATTGCTGGTGGAATTATTCTCTTTGCCATTGCTTTAACGGATTTAATAACGCAGAAAAAAATGACCAGGATGCCTGGTGAAGACTTCGGTGCGGTGCCGCTTGGAACACCACTAATCGCCGGACCTGCAGTACTTACAACTTCGCTTATTCTCAATGACCAGTTTGGAACAGTCCCGACGCTGATAGCAATTGTTGTCAATGTGTTTCTGGCAGGGTTGATATTTTACCTGGCAGATTTTGTCATCAAGATCATGGGACAGACCGGTACAAGAGCCATGAGCAAGGTCTCGCACCTGCTGCTTGCAGCCATTGCCGTGATGCTTGTGCGCAAAGGAATAATACTCTCGATTGGTGTAATACCGTGACAGATGGAGTATTAGTATGTGCTATTGCTTTATTTGCCGCGTTTATTATAACTGCAGAATTTGCATCCTGCCAAAAAACCGACCCAATTCCGCAAAAAATTGAATTGACAGGAGACCTCGGCGCCCATGATCCTGTAATAATTCGGGAAGGAAACAAGTGGCACATATATTACACTGGTGTAGGGATAGAGCACAAGGTTTCAGATGATCTGCAGCGCTGGCAGGACAGCAAGAGCGTTTTTTATCAAAAGCCTGCATGGTTTTCTGAATATGTACCGCGTGTAAGGGAGAGCATCTGGGCCCCGGACATTTTTTTCTATAGTGGGAAATACTACCTGTATTATTCTGTTTCCATGTTCGGAAAAAATAATTCCGTAGTCGGCCTTGCGTCAAACAAAACCCTTGACCCGGATTCCGCAGACTACAAGTGGGAGGATCTGGGGGCGGTCATCAGCTCAACTGAATAAAACGATTACAACTGCATAGATTCAAATGTCGTAGAGGATGATAATGGCGAGCTTTGGCTTTCATTCGGATCGGCTTGGTCAGGAATCAAGATAATCAGGCTTGATCCCCAGACCATGAAACCCGGATTCAATAAAAAAATAATATCGATTGCATCGCGTCCGGAAGGCCTGATAATTGAGGCGCCGTTAATCATATTTCGCGATGGCTATTATTATCTCTTTGTGTCGTTTGATTTCTGCTGCCGTGGGGCGCAAAGCAACTACAAGATCGCAGCGGGGAGATCAACTTCAGTTACAGGCCCATATACTGACAAGGACAATGTACCTATGATGGATGGCGGGGGCACGATCATGGATGCGGGCGATTCACGCTGGAAGGGCCCGGGCCACTGCGCGGTTTATCAGGAGAACGGAAGGGCGATACTTGTGAATCACGTCTATGACGCGGAAAACAACGACATGGCCACACTTCAGGTCAGACCGCTGTATTTTGACAACAGCGGCTGGCCGTATTTGTGATTTCCTGGTCAATTAATCTGCAGCATCCCTCCTAATGAGAGCCCGATATTGAAAATTGGAAGCCAGGTTATTTTTATATACCCTCCCAGGGCACCACTCTGATAAATCAATGTATTACTGATGCCTATAACTTTATATTTTAAAGCCTGGCCATCCAGGGTTGGTATTATATAGTAAAATCGTATCAGGTCTCCGAGCCGCGTGTCCTGACTTTCAAACTGCCACCATAAACCTATTGAAGGTCCAATGGACAAACTCGCCGGTGTTTCCGACCAGTTGAGATACTCGTGAGACGAACTGGAATAATCAACAATCTCATTTCTAAACTCACTGTAATCGCCCATTTCATAGGAATAACAGCCATACAGTCCGAAGCTTGTCCAGAAATTATTGGAAGATTTCATGAGGTATTCTGGTTCAATCTGGATGGAGAATCCATAAAAACCATAATTGTCAGGGATTAGTCCGCCGCTCTGGTAAGCACCACTATATACATGGGATGTTCCAATCCAGCCGCTTATGCCTACAGGCAAAACAAAAGTACTTTTTTCTCTCAATGGGAAAGTCCATGATTGTGAAATTCCCGCCTGTGCAAAAACAGTGCAATCAAAAGATGCAACTGGAAAGCCATCCATAATGGATCCCTGCAGGGAAATATAGGTGTCCTGTGTGACTTCTGCCGGATCTCCATTTTTGGGGAGTGGAGGAGGTATTGGAACAGACTCATATCCGAGCGGACCGGCAAGATAGGCAGTTGCACAACCTGTTAAACTTGATAGAAAAATAATCAGTAAGAGCGATAAATGTATGTGCTTACGCATTAATTTCCCCTTTGAGCCTAAAACATTACCAGAATCAGTGTGACAATTCAAGAAGTAAATCATGTTGATACTGTCTGAATTCAAAGCGCCTTTTCAAGTCTGCCCAGATATTCCT
>RPPD01000391.1 GCA_003818675.1 Spirochaetaceae bacterium | reverse complement strand
TCCTGCCTTTGAGAAAAAAATGATGCTAAGTCCCGCGGCCAGGACCACAATATTTGGAAGCCACATGGAAAACATGGGATCGTACTGCTGGTTGATTCCAAGTTCATGCCCCACAAAGAGCAGGCCCCAGTAGACAATTGAGGCTATCAGCCCTATGCCAAAGCCGAATATTCTTCCGCTCTTGCGGGCGAGAAGCCCTAGTGGAAAGGCGAAAATGACAAAAACAATGCAGGCAAAGGGATATGCAATCTTGCGGTGGAACTCCAGGGTATAACGCTGAAGTTCAGGATTGTAAATCTTCCTGTCCCGCTCATTCCTGTACTGCACAAGCATGTTTTCAAGTCTGCTCCGATCACGCGGCAGGCTCGCAGTCACTACTGTTTCTGCATCGCGAAGTTTGCGCATTTCCGCAGCTATCAGGTACCTCTGTTCAGCCGCGCGCATAAACTTGGAGGCTTTCTGCGCTTCCAGTTCCCGCGCCTTTGCCTCCACCAGTTTCCAGACATCAGTCGCGGTCATTTCAATGGGGCCGAGAGAAACATTTATGCTCCATGGCGAAAAAACAAGGTTGTATTCCATGCTGCTTGCGCGTGAGTATTCAAACTGTTCATGGTTCTGCGCATCAATGGTCTGGCTGAAAACATCCTCCAGCCTAAGTGAAATAACATCAGCCTGCTCCGGGTGGTTCCGCACTGTAGCCCTATCCGCCCTGATGACTCTGCGATCCTGTGTGTCTGTCCTGTCAAAGATGACTATATCATGTAAGTACTGGTCATCCACGTCTCCGGTAATTATAACAATATTCTGCTGTTTGACCGAGTTGACGGAAAAGGCCTCAAGATTTAATCCTGGATGAGCCAGAAACATTCGCTTGCCAAGCTTGATCTGTTCCACAGTTCCAGCCGGCAGGAGAAAATCATTTGTGAAAAAAGAGAGAAAGGATACCGCGATTCCCATCAGCAGAAACGGTATAAAAATGCTTTTTGTTGATACTCCGCACGCCCTCATTGCAAGAACCTCGTTGTCGGAAGAAAGCCTGGCCACGGCCATGAGCGCCCCCACCAGTGTTCCGAACGGAAAGGCAAAGATAACAACAATTGGCAGCTTGAACATGACGATGAGGAGTATGTCCCCCAAAGGCAGGTTCTTGGCGAGTATGTCCTCTTTCTGAATCAGAAGAAGGAGGTTGTTAACAAAGAAGATGAAAAAGAAAAAAAGGAAAGAAACAAAAAACGAAAAAATGAACTCACGCGCAAGGTAGCGCGCGAGGGTTAAACGGCTTCGCATCATCAAGCTTGCTGGTTTGAAATTCCCCAATCTTTCAAAGAGCTGCACCCGTTACTCCTGTTGAACCAAATCCGTTCTCCGAACGCGCAGTCTCGTCAAGTTCTTCCATAACAGAAAAAACAGCTCTGACCACAGGTGCCACCACAAGCTGGGCGATCCTGTCCCCGCGGTTTATCAAAACCTTTTCAGATCCGTGATTTATGAGAATGACCTTGATTTCTCCCCTGTAATCCATATCAATCGTGCCCGGCGAGTTGAGCGTTGTTATTCCATGCCTTATTGCAAGGCCGGATCTCGGCCTCACCTGTGCCTCAAATCCTTTTGGCAGGGCAATCCTGACACCTGTCGGCACAAGTGCCCGCTCGCCTGGCAAAAGAACCACAGTCTCTGAAATACACGCGCACAAGTCCGCACCCGCTGCGCCTGCAGACTGGTACTCAGGGCAAAAACCCTTTTCGCAAGTCACCTTTATTTCCATGCAAATCCCCTCGCAAGCCTTTTTGGTCGACATGATAGAGCATAATAGCACAGGCTGGTTATATAAGACAATGAGTTTTATACCGCTATTTGCTCTGCTTGGGCTGTATTTTTGAGGACTCAAGCAGAGCTGGTCCTGAAAAGCAGAATGGTATTTTCGCGAGCTTCTTCAAGCCCTTGCAGCCATACACCAAAAGCCCGGAATCAGGATTCCCCAAAATCTGTGATGTTGACTGCACTATATCATCAAGACATACGGAATCAATAAGCTCAAAACACTCCTGGTATGTGAGTATCTGTTCCATTGCCAAAAACTGGCGTGTCATTCTCTTCATGCGGACTTCCATGTCCTGCTTTGCCAGGATCAACGAGCCCTTGATCTGCATCTTGGCATCTTCAAGTTCCTTCCCCGTCACAGGATCGGAGAAAAGCCGCCCAAGCTCCTGCTGGATGCCTTCAAGCAGAGCCCGCACCGAATCAGGAAGAGTATTTGCGTATATCATCCAGAAGCCGGCATCTGAATAATAAGTGCGGTATGACGAGATTGAATAGCACAGACCCTGTTTCTCACGGATCTCCTGGAAAAGTCTTCCGCTCATTGACTCCCCAAAGGCAGTGCTTAACAGAAGCTGTGTATAGTAGTCCTTGCCCTTGGCAGGCTTGGCAAACTGCGTACCGAAATATACCTGCGCCTGATTCCAGGAGCCTTCCACAAAACGCTTGAAACCAGTCGCCTTGGGAGGTATTCTTTTTTTGCCAAACTCACTGTTTTGGCTTGTTTCAACAACTGCAAACCTTAAAAGTGTTTCCTCAATGAAGCTGTTGGCCTGGTCCGCATTAATGCCGCCTGCAACCGAGATAATACAATTTTTCGGAACAAAATAAGAGCGATAAAAGGCAACCAGTCTCTCCCGTTTCACAGCCTGGATGCTCTTCTTTGTGCCCATGATTTTTTTTGAAAGTGCATGATCAGGCCACAGTGATTCCATGAAAATATCAAATGCGTTTTCCTCAGGGGAATCCTCTGATGAGGAAATTTCATTGAGAATCACCTGCTGTTCCTTGGCAAGCTCGTCTTCCGGAAAAATAGAAGCAAAGCAGATCTCGCACATGATTTCAAACACGTGGCGAAAATAGTCGCGCGGGACCGTTGTATGTACCGCTGTGACCTCGCGCTCCGTGAAAGCATTAATGGAGCCGCCGACACGGTCAATATCGCAGGCGATCGAATATGGAGTAAGACGCTCTGTTCCCTTGAAGAGCATGTGTTCTATGAAATGGGAGAACCCCTCTTCCAAAGGGCCCTCGTCCCGCGAACCGTTCAAGAACCAAATACCCACGGCAATGACTTCCGATCCTGGAACGGTCTCAAGAAGTAACTGTA
>RPPD01000390.1 GCA_003818675.1 Spirochaetaceae bacterium | reverse complement strand
TTGGGGCCCAGCTCAACTGATAGAGACGGACAACACGGGGAATGCCAATCATGTGCAAATTGCCATAGATTCTTCAGGTAATGCAATCGCCGTATGGAAGCAGTCCAATGGTACACGCTACAGTATATTTGCCAACCGCTATGTGCCAGGCACTGGCTGGGGAACAGCACAACTGATAGAGACGGACAATGCGGGGGATGCGGAATATCCGCAGATCGCCTTTGATCTTTCAGGCAACGCAATCGCCATATGGACCCAAAATGATGGCAGCCGCTTCAACATCTGGACCAACCTCTATATATCAGGTATTGGCTGGGGAACAGCACAACTGATAGAGACGGACAATGCGGGGGATGCGGAATATCCGCAGATCGCCTTTGATCTTCCAGGCAATGCAACCGCCATATGGACGCAATACGACGGTACGCACTACAACATCCGGAGCAACCGCTATATGCCAGACACTGGTTGGGGCACTACAGAACCTATAGAGACAGATAATACAGGGGATAGTGCCAAGCCGCAGATTGCCTTTGACAGCTCAGGCAATGCCATTGCCGTGTGGCAGCAATACGACGGTACGCGCTACAACATCCGGGCCAATACTTACAGGTAGTGAATATTGTTTAAAGATGCGCGCGGCGGATTCTTGCCGCGCTTTTTTTATGGCTTTGTCTTTATACCAGCCACTTTGCCGCCTGCAAGATGAATCGTACGCGTCGGGAACGCAAACTGGATTCCAGCCCTGCCAAATCGTTCCAGTATTTCCAGGTTCACCTTTTCCGCGTGCGACGAATACGCCCAGTAGTCTGCCGGGTGATACCAGTAGATGACGCGCAGCATAAGACTGTCAGTCTCAAAATCCTTGAATCCAACGCGCGGTGGAAAATCCGGATGCATGCCCTCGTGATTGCGGAAAATATCCCTCAATATTTCAAGAGCCTTGCGGACCTTTGCAGGAGAAGTGTCATATGTAATGCCAATCTTGATGATCCGCTGGATATTGGGCCTCATGGTCACATTGTGAATGGGTCTGTCCACAGCCTGCATGTTGGGAATGGTCACCTGATGGCCGTCAAGCCGCCTCATCCGTACGGATCGCATGCCGATTGACTCCACAGTTCCCTCGTGCCCGTCAAAGGTGATCTGGTCCCCGATTTTAAAAGGTCTGTCCATTACAATCATGACAAAGCCGAAAAAGTTTTTGATTGTGTCCTGGGCGCCAAGCGCCACAGCCATGCCGGCAATTCCAAGTCCAGCGAGAATTGTGGTTATGCTCTGGCCGGAAATGATCTGGAAAATCTGCAGGGCTATGACGATGATGGCGGCAATCTTGACTGTTTTTTTCAGAAAAGGAATGATCCGCTCGTCGATCCTGGAATCCTGCCTGCGCGAACGGCTGATGAGCGCCTGTTCCATCACCTCGGCAAAGTCATAGATCAACAGGAGCCCGGCGATGTTAAGAAATGCCTGGGAGAGCCAATCCGTGGCCGCGGCCACCCCGGGATCAATTGCAAATCCCTGCTTCGCAACATCCTTTAGAATGAAGCCGGTAAGCAATATCATTCCTGTCCAAAGCAGGACAACCGCAGGCCTGCGGAGAGCCTTTACCACAGCTGTAAAAAGATGAAACTTCTCCTCGCGTTTATCCAGCCAGCCTGAATATTTTTTAAAGGCAAATGACAGTACCTTGCCAAGCACGAGTCCTGAAAGAATCGCGGTCAGAATGACAGCCAGGTGCAACACCTGAAATCCGGGAAATATTTGAAACTGGAGAAACGCGGCAATTTCCATTCCTGAAATTATATCGGCAGCAGCCTGATGGGTCAATTCATCATCATGCTGATTTGTTTGTGGCAAAAATCCCTGAATGCGCGGCTTGCCTTTCTGTCTGCAAGCCCGGCAACCCCAAACTGCGATGGATGAATCACAGGCCCAAACTCCACCTCCAGATTTACAAACAGCGGGTGGATCATTCGCCCGAAAATCCGCACAGGCTTCTGCCGCACAACATACGGAAGCACGGGTTTGTCCAGGAGCATTGCAAGATAGAACACGCCCTCCCTGAAAGCACCTGGCGCACAAGCCATATGTCTCAACTCGCCCTCGGGCATGACCTGCACAAACCATCCCCTGTCCATGAGGAACCTGGAGCGATTTATAAGCCTTCTGATGCCCATTTCTGTAATGGGCATGCATCCCAAAAGCCGCAGGTATGCGCCAAGATATCGGGTGCTGACCGTCTGGCTTAATGCAGTCATGCAGACCCGTCTGGGCGCAAGCGCGAGAATCATCACTGCGGGATCCAGAAAAAGCGAATGATTGGAAACAACAAAACATGCCTCTCTGCATTCACGCAGATGTTCGCGTCCGCGTATCCTGGTTCGGAATAAAATCAGATTGAAGATTACCGAGAGGACCAGTGTAACAAGCCAGGTGAGAAATGATATGACCGAAAACAGCGGGAAAAGTTCCTTTTTAATGCTCTCAGAACTGACCTTGCCTCCTATCGGGATACCTGCCTGCTTCATCCATAAAATAGTAGAAGAAAACCTGTCAGACCGCAAGCCTGCAGCCCGGCAGAAAAGCATACGGCAGCCGGAACATGGCAAATAAAATAGAAAAATAACGAGATTTCAGATATACTGTATATATGATGAAACGATGTATCATATTTTGCCTTGCCATTGGCGCGCTTGCGCTGCCGGCAATTGGCCTCGACATTGAATCGGGAAACATGAAAATTTCCCTGTACGAAAACGGGCGCTTTAATATTTTCTGCCGCCTTGAAGGCGGTAATTCCGAATATACTCCCCTTCTTGCGACAAGGGACATCTCGACTTCCGCGCTCTCTGTTGTGATCGGCAATAAAATTTACAGGATGGGTGAGTCAGGAGATTTCAGGCAGCAGATCGAGAAAACCGAGTTTGGCGCCCAGTTCATCTGGACATCAACACGGGTAAAGATCACGGAAAACCTGTCGATCATTTCCGATGGCTGGGTCAAGATTACATTTGTGATCCAGAACAATTCCGAGGAGGACCTCTTTCTCGGCGCAGCCTGGCTTTTTGACACGCAATTAGGCGAGGCCCAGGCACTCCAGTTTTTGACCTCATCGTCACAGGCAATAGCTGGTGAAACCATCGTCACTGACATGAC
>RPPD01000389.1 GCA_003818675.1 Spirochaetaceae bacterium | reverse complement strand
TTCCATTTGCCTTTTCACTTTTTGGGTGTTTTCGCCCGCATCAATGACGATATACGAATTGTTATTTTTCACAAAAAACATATTCATGATGCGGTCTTTCAGAACAGTGACATTATGTATTTGGGTACCTGTTTCGAGCAATTTGAATTTGGTATACTCGTTTTCCGATATGACAAGATAGCTCGCGGCCGATCCGGCGACAAGAACAACGAGAGCGATGAGAGAAATAATGATCCATTTAGTTCTGTTTTTCATGAAATCTCCTTGATGATGCGCGGCTTGGCGGGGGCCGCCTAACTTTCATGGGATCGGCGGTAGTCTGGTCACCACTGCCCGCCTGATCGTATCTATTTTCAGACATAATTCACCTTTAAAATGATAGTAAAAGTTATAGCCCTTGTCGTAGCGTGCCGCCGACTGTGCGGCATTTCCAGCGCGTGAAAGCTTGACTGCGGCAGACTTTTAAGCTCGAGTCCTGACCGCAGGCGACCTGCTTGACCGTACCGGTCATTAAAGCAGCCATGGCATCAGCCTCCTCCTGATTTTCGCCTTGCATCTCGGTTACCGTACCGGTGTCGGGTATCGGGCAGCCGGCAAACATCAGGGTAAACAGCATCAATCCGGCGCAGAAGAACCGAGAGCCTTTCAGTTTTTCAACTCTCATTCTCATCCTCCATTTTTAATTAATCCCATTTCCCTTCGCATTCCTTGAAAACGCTTCGCTCATTCGAGTGGCGAGCGGTTAACAAAGCCCGTCCGGGATTCCGGACGGGCAGTACAAACGACAATGCTACCACGCGTTGATTATATAAAAGTAAGTATCTGATCCCGGACTGGCCTGTTCCGCCTCAAAGCTATCATACCGCAAGTATTTGTTATTGCCTTCATATAAAAAAGCAACAACAGATCCGTTTTTATATAAATGGAATGGTTCAAAATTTTCTTCAGTCCTGTTCGCCTTTGCGCGGCTGGTGCACGCATCCTCCCCACCGACATAGAGACCGGTCGCATAAGACCTCAGCATTACCTTTCCGTCGAGGATGTCGATCAGACCAAAGGTTTCCCAGAGCCCCAGCGCGCTTCTGTTTGAATACAAGGGCCCATCCGGGCTCACGTTAATATCGGCGCAGACATACAGGTTGTTTTTGTAGGAGCGCAGGGCTATTTTTCTCTCAAACCTGTATATATCCCCGCCGTCGCCGGTGCCGAGCTGACCGTATTGATTCGTGCCGGTAACCCAAAGAGTGCCGTCTGTCTTTACTGCTAGGCTTTGATAACCTCCGCAGGCAATGGTTCTGACACCGCTCAACACCTGATCAAAGCCATATCTGTACATATTATCTCCCGTGCCGAGCTGACCCCAACGTCCATGACCGGTAGCCCAAAGAGTTCCGTCAGTTTTTACAAATAGGGTCAGATAACCCGCGGCAGCTATCTGGCTCGCATTGGATGCCACGGGAATAAACAACGTTTCATGCGGGTTGTTTATTGGCTCTCCCAATTCATCGAATTCCGCGCCTTCTCCATTGCCAAGCTGACCCCAATAATTATCACCCGCAGCATAAAGAGTGCCGTTACTTTTTACTGCCAGGGTGTGAAACGCTCCGCATGAGATAGCCTTGACATCGGTCATGTATTCGCCATATCGGTCCTTCGCCTGAACAAACTTGTATCTATCGTTTCTATCTCCCGTGCAGAGCTGACCGAAGATATTATAGCCTGTGCCCCAAAGCGTCCCATCGGTTTTTATCGCCATGCTGAATTCATCTCCGGCTGCAATAGCTTTGACGGTCATGTTGTTATCATTTTGATCCTTCGCCTTTTCAAAGAAATGCCTCTCGTCGGTATCTCCGAGAGCGAGTGCACCATACCGATTCCAGCCGGTAACGTACAGACTGCCGGTGGTTCTTACGGCCAGGCTGTGAGATCCTCCGCACGCTATCTTGCCGATACTCGTCAGGTTATTGCCATTTTTGTCCTTCGACTGAACGAAGATGTTGCTGTTGTTGGTGTTTCCAGTGCCCAGCTGGCCACGATCATTTCTCCCGGCAGCCCAAAGGGTTCCGTTCGTTTTCAAAACCAGAGTAAAATACCATCCGCAGGCGACTTCCTTGACACCACTCATCACTCGTGTAAAGGTGGTAACGTTCGAGTTATGTCCGAGGCCCAACTCGCCATACTCATTATGGCCGGCAGCCCACAGGGTGCCGTCGCTCATCAACACCATGCTGAAAGCACCACCGCAGGCGACTTGCTTGACTTTGCCGTTCAGAACGGCCCTGGCATCCTCCTGATATTCGCCTTGCATCTCGGTTACCGTACCGGTGTCCGGCAGCGGGCAGCCAGTCAACATCAGGGTAAACAGCATCAATCCGGTTATCATATACCGGTAACCTTTTTGAGTTTTTTCAGTTGTCATTTTCATCCTCCTTTTAAAAGTCCCAATTCTGCATATCTTTAAAAAAATCCGCCCGGCTTTCGAATCCGGGCGGATAAGAAACACGTTTTACTTGTTGTCCAAATTGCAGATATAAAAAAATACTCCTTGCCCAAGGCTGGATTGTTCCGGAATAAAGGAATCATAACGCAAGTATTTATTCATAAAATCGTCAATAACACAAAAGGCATAAACTCCACTCCCGTTGTTATCCAAGCGGAATACCTCCCAGTCCCCACATCCAAGACTGGACGCCTGCGCACGGCTGGTTCCTTCATTGGTGGCGGTTACATAGTTCCCGGTCGCGTATGACCGCAATGCCACGTATTTGCAATCAGGCCAGCCGAGGTCGAGCAAACCAAAGGTTTCCCACGGCCCGATAATTGATCTGTTGGAATACAAGGGCGCATCCGGGCCATACTCAAGATCTGCGCATACATACTGTCCATTCTTAAATGACCTTAAGGCTATTTTTTTCTCAAACGCGATCGTATTCCTGCCGTCGCCGGTACCGAGCTGACCAGAGCTATTATTGCCGGCAACCCAAAGAGTACCGTCAGTCTTTATGACCAGACTGTGATTGCTTCCGCTTGCCATCCTGCTGACATTGCGCAGGTGCGGAACAAAGTTCGGTATTTCCTTGATATCTCCCGAGTAAATCTGCTGATTTCCATTAGAGCCGGCAACATACAGAGTGCTGCCCCTCAAGGCCAGGCTTTGAGTAGT
>RPPD01000388.1 GCA_003818675.1 Spirochaetaceae bacterium | reverse complement strand
TTCAAAAATCTGCTCTTCTCCTGTTGTTGCTTTTCCTGACCCCTCAAATAAATATGCGGGGACAAGGGCGCTTCCCTTATATACATATACCAGGCTTGCGTCGGTTAAGTCTCCTTGCACAAAGGAGGGCACCACTCCATATTCCTCTCCGCTTGTTTGTGTAATCCACAATATGTCCGCCCTCCGCGCATTTATATTTGCAACAGCCTCACCAAGGGAAATAACTGATACAGCAGTTCCCATTTCAACAGACGGGGGGACGAGGTAGTTAAGTACGCGGACAAATCCATTTTCGTCAACAAGTGCAGACGCCCACCTTTTGGTGTTTTCCCGAGTCAAGAGGGGCAGAGAGTCAAGGGTTATGCCGAAAGCGTAATTGTTTACGCGCGGGGTCGGAACTTCCAGTAAAACCACCCCGTCATATACGGTTTTATCTGTACCAAGAGGATACAGGGCTTCGTTTTCTGGTAACGAAAGAAACGGGGAGAACAAAGAGCTTACAGACTGGACGCTGTCTTGGATTTTGAGAGTTGTATCTTCTACAAGCTGGCGCTCATATGACACGCTAACAACATTTTTAGTTTTAGAGACAGAGAAGGTTCTATTAGTATTGTTTTTCGTGTATGTAAAATTATTGTCCTGGACAAATGCCGATGGGCTGCCGGTAAGACCAAACTGTGAAGAGACGGTATTCCCCAGACTATAAAGATCAGTTGTTGTGATTGACTCTGTAAAAATATATGTTGGAAAAGACGTCGGAATTGTTTTGGGTTGTCCTGTATATGCAAACTGTGCACCGACCGGCATTTCCGGGACGTCAATCATTCTTGGAGGAGGGTCAACAAGAATTTTAGGTACTACCGGTGCTTGGGTGGTCAGCTTTTTTTGCTGATCCTGCAGTACGACAACAACACCGATGATTATGATCGAGCACATGACAAGGAGAATAATTATTCGTTTTCGTGTCATATAATTATTGTATGTTATTGTGTTGATGCATAAATGCGTGGGCACACAACAGGACAGTTGCTGTTAAGCGCGCACCTGTTTACTCTGTTTGCATCGGCAGGGCCGAGGGGAAGCACAGATAGAATTCCGCCTGGTCCGGTGACTAATCCAAAATGAAGATGGTTTCCGTATGAATTTCCGTTGTTATCAACTTTGCCGACGACTTGTCCTTGATTAACCTTCATATGAAGATGAGTAAGGCTCATTGCACCAAGAGCCAAGTGTCCATACCGCAGTACATATCCGTCATCTGAGGCAATGTCGACATAGTTTCCCCAACCACCATTGCACCCGAAGCTTGTACTATCTCCTCTGCCCGGCTGGTCCGGACAACCCGACCTCCACGTGGAGATTTCTCCGCTTTTTATTGATATTACTGTCGTGCCATAGGGTGCGCTTATGTCGATTGCGTTAAGCCTGTCGTGCGTTGACCATTTTTCGCCACCTATAACACACTGTGTATATGGTCCCTGCGTCAGGATGCCGGTCGTGGGCCATGCGCAATCTCCCGCTTTTTGCGGGACACATGACTCTACTTTACACAGGGGGTCTTCGGGCGTTGCGTCGCAGTCTATAACGCCCGGTCCCTCCAGTCCTCCTCCTAGTCCATAGCTTGTAACTAGTGCGGATCTGCGGGTGAAGTCAGGAAAGCTTTGGATGTTAAAAAATGTTGGAGAGACAAACAAAAGCACAATTGCACCACAGACAAGAAGCGGTGCAATCATAAACGCAAGACTAAGAGGAGGAGATTTTCCTTCAAGAAATCCTCCCTGAGCAAAATATCCGAATCCTTGTGCTGCAGCGCCCAGAATGGTGCCTCCAACAGAAAGAACCTTGGTCAGTACAACGTCTGTTAGAAATCCTCCAACTATTGTTCCAACAGGTCCAAAGGTTGTTCCAAAAAATGCCCCCACTGCTGTCAGAGTAGTTTTAACCAATCCCTTTTTCGCAACTTCTTTTACGATCCCTTTCGCTGCGCTTTCAGCCCCCCAGCGGAGCGGGGCATTTGCATACATCAGTGCAGTAACAAACTGATTTGCGCTAAGAGATGCCGATCCTCCGTTCGCGACATTCTCATGCACCGTCTGGAAATATAAATACACATCTTCCCTTGGTGTTGTTGTGACAGTAGAGACGAAATCACCAGCTGCAGCTTCAAGACCATGGAAAACACTTGTGCTACCAGAGGTTGAGGCGATTTGATTGCCTGATGCCAAGATTTTTTGAAAAGGGGGCGAGTTGACTGCGTCGGCGCCTATTCGTTTCGTCATTTCGGCAACGACACCCTCCATCCCTCCGGCTTTTTCCAGTGCCTGCCGGAAAACTTCCCGAAAGACCGCCTCTTTCGCCTCAGGACGACCCGCATCAGCAGCGCTTATGCCGGGAAACAATTCATTTAAAGGCACACTGTTGATGTCAATTGCCTGAGTCTCAACGGCTGTAGCAACCCTCAATACACGTGCGGTTTCTGTAATTGCCTGCGTGTCAATGTTATCCCCCGAAAAGACGGAGGCGGCGGCTGTTTCAATAATGCGCGGTAAGAGTATTTCCGAAACAGCCGGATCGCTAAATGCTGCAAAACCAATGACGTTTGTTGCGGTTTCGGTCCATATCGGTTCAACAACAGAGTTGTCTTGTTTTATGTTTTCTCGAATCACCGTTTCTGCAGCGTGTTTGTCGGAAGAAAATTCTTGGACTATATTTTCAATAATTTTTTCTTGTGTTTCTTCGCGGGAAGGTGCATAGGCTGGTTTAGCCAGCCCGTCATTTATTGCCTGTTGGATATCAGATACGGAGCCAAAGCGTTGTTGTGCCCGAAGTCCTTCAACCCACTCGTCTGTGTAGCTTCTGGCATATTGAGCCATGGCGTCCGCCTGCTTTTGGTTATCAGCAACAAGTCCGCGCAACTCCTTTTCTTTGTGGCGGGAAATAGGTTCAACAGGGGGGACGTTAATTTGTTGTTCGTTGTGGGCGGTAAGCTGCGTTAATTCCGGCGTTTCTTTTCGTACTTCATGAGAGACAAACACTTGAGGGTTTGCAAATAATTCCCGCAGGCGGGCAAGTGACTCTTTTTTTTCAAGTGAAAGGATTTCAAGTGTTTCACTCGAGTTATTAACTACCCATTCATAAAACGGCGGATATGTTACGGATTCTTCATAT
>RPPD01000387.1 GCA_003818675.1 Spirochaetaceae bacterium | reverse complement strand
GGGTGAAACGGAAAAATTCAGCATGCCGGCATTTGACGTGTTGGCCACAGTCATAGCTGCGGGAGCGACCTGAATTTGCTGAGACAGACCTCCCTTGAAATCCACGCCCCAGTTAAAGCCCTTGAGGATAAAAAAGGTATATAGGAGACCGCCACCGATGAGCAGGATGGAAATCCCGATCATCACATAGCGTATCTTCGTAAAGGGAAATGCGAATTTCATTGTAACCGCCTCCAACTAATGCTCAGTTTGGTAGAACCGAGCACATCCGTAGTAAAATCAAAGAGAATACGGCTCACCACAAGCGCGGTAAACAGTGAGGTGACGATACCCACGCAGAGCGTGAAGGCAAAGCCCTGAATGCTTCCCTTGGTGAAGAGCGCCAGCACCATGCCCGCAATGAACGTGGTGACGTTTGCATCGAGAATGGTCCAGAACGCGCGGTCAAAACCAGCCTTGATGGCGGACTTGGCAGATTTGCCAAGATGGTATTCTTCCTTGATGCGTTCGTAGATGACGACGTTTGCGTCCACAGCCATACCAATGGTAAGTACGATACCCGCAATACTCGTGAGTGTGAGTGTAAACCGTGTCACGGACAGGAGCGCCAGCAGGAAAAACATGTTGAAAAGGAGCGCAATACAAGCATAGAATCCTGCTCCCTTGTAATATAGAAGCATGAACAGAAAAACGAGGATTGCTCCGATCATGGCCCCGTTGATGGCGTGTCTGATTGTGTCATCACCCAGGCTTGGTCCCACCTTGGCGCTGTTTATAATGGACAGCGGTACGGGAAGAGAACCGGTTTTGAGAACCTTTGCCAGGTCATCTGCGTCCTTGTAGGTAAACTCGCCCGACACCTGAACCTGCCCGGTGAGAATGGCGTCCTTGATTGATGCATAAGACATGACCTTGTTATCCATGACAACAGCAAGGAACTTGCCCTTGTTCTGTGTTGTGATGTCGCCAAAAAGCGCGGCACCGTCCTTGGTCAAGCCGTCCGTGTCTGTGAAATTGCCGAGAAGGAAGGTGACCTCAGGCTTGCGGGTCTGTATGTTATACTGCGCACGCGCGTCCTGGATAGCTTCGCCGGAAAGTTCCGGGGTCATGCGGACAGGGATGAAGTTCATGAGCACATCCATGCCGTAATTGTCTTTTTTATAGCTTCCAAGAATGACAGTCCCAACCATGGGCGGAAAATCCGCAGGCAGAATCACGGTTCCAGTATTGTTATCAATGGTTGGATTATATGCCGGATGCGACTTGATATAGTCTGAGAAGATGCTCCAGACATCCTGGTCTACAATGTGGAAGTTGAGAGTACCCTTGCCCTGGATCACCTTGTTCACGCGCTCTGTGTCAGCAGCACCGGGCAGTTCCACGAAAATGTTATCAGATCCCATCTGGCGCCTGATAAGCGGTTCCACGGTTCCGAATTGGTCAAATCTGGAGAGCAGGCGCGTCATGATATCCTGGAGTTCCCTGTCCTTGTCTATTTCAGCCATGGTAGGGATGTATTCTTTGCCGGCATCAGCCGCAGCCTTGCGGGCCTGTTCCTCCGCCTGCTTCTGCTTGGCCTGAAAATCTGCGTTCAGCGTGACCGTAAGGCCTCCCTGAAGGTCAAGTCCCAGCTGAAGAGTGAGGTCCCTCTGCTGTTTGACTGCAAGGATGTTCTCACGATAGATGGTCTCCACCGCAGCCTTGTACTCGTCCACACTCACCGTCTTATACTGTGCTTCCATGAATGAACTCAAGCCCCTGCCGAACTCTGAAAACTTTTCCGCCTTGGTAAAGTACGCTCGGAAAGCCAGATATTCGTCGGTGGCCTTGGTCGTCGCGTATTTCTTGATCTGGTTCAGGGAGCCGAGTGCAAGGTTTTTGCTTTCTTCGGGAATGAGAAAATACCACTGCAAAGACGGCGAAATGAACATCACGGCCATCACGAGCAGGATGATAAGGATGATAAATCTTCCCCGCAAACTCATAATTGTTACTCCGCTCTAATATTGAAAATAGTGAAAAAAATCGAGGGAAACGCTTTTACTTCTTTCCGTCGGTATTGTCAGCAATCTTGTCCCTGAGCACCTGGCCGATTGCGCTCTTTGTAAACTCCATGGTGGTATTTTCATCCACCTTAAGAATCACTGTATGCTCCTTGACCGAGTGAACTGTCGCATGAACGCCACCAATGGTGACAACGCGATCATTCTTCTGGACGGAGTTTATCATGTTCTGAAGTTCTTTCTGTTTCTTGTTTTGTGGTCTGATAATAAGGAAGTAAAAAACCACGATGATAAGGCCGATAGGAACAACCATTTGAAGAATAGCACCAAGATCAAAAGCGCCAGCTCCGGTATCTGCCTGGAGTACGGGCAATAGCAATGCATTAATCATTATAATCCCTCTGTTTGTGAAAATTTCCAGCTAAAGTATCATAGATAAATGGCCAGAGTCAATATAGTAACACTATTTCACGTTTTCGTCTATGTCATTTCTCGTTTTTCAAAAGGTGAAGTATCAGCTTCAGGCGCTTGGAGAACAGGGATTCCACACGAATCGTTGCCTGCCTTGTCTCCTGCATCCTGTCCACCAGGTACTCCAAGGAGGAACACATTTTTTCCAGTTCCGCCGGAATTTCAGAATCACCGGTCTCCGGCAGGCTCGGCATGGTGTCCATGAGCTTGAGAATATTGCCAATTTCCGAAAGTGTATAATTGAAGGTCTGCAGGTCCTTGATGAGCTTTATGCGGTCCACATCCCGCTTCTCGTACAGCCTGAAACCGCCTTCCGTTCGCTGATAGGGCTTCAGGAGCCTCTTTTCCTCCCAGAACTTGACAGTACGGGTGTTCACTCCGCCAGCTTCCGCCAGCTCACCAACAGTCAGAAGCCCTGTCACGGAACCGCCCATCTTCCCGGAATCTCTTACAGGAAGTCCTATCTCTTTCTTGATCTTTACAATGTCGGCCAGCGCATACCCCATTGCCAGAAACTTTTTAACGGATTCACCTTCACGGTAACATCCTTCAGGATATTCTTCTGAATCCGTTTCTGGTGCTGAGATCAGTTTTTTGTCGCACCATTCAATCAATGTTTCGGGGGTGATGTCGAGTCTTTTGGCCAGTTCCTTTGCCGAAAACAACACTTCCTGCTCCGCTTTTTAGGATTCTATAAAATCAG
>RPPD01000386.1 GCA_003818675.1 Spirochaetaceae bacterium | reverse complement strand
GTCTTGCTCGTGGAGGGATCCATCGGCACCCAGGCGCGGCTGATCTCTGCATCTGTGACCAGGCAGTAGTTCCTGCTGTGGTTGTGGAAGTCGGCCGCTATGGACGGGACCGGGTAGGTGGTAATCATGGGCAATGGCTTTGAGTTGACCTTTTCCATCATTTTCGTCCCGAGTCCCTTTTCCACGTATCCTCTTATGATCTTCACCTGGAGGCTGGGCTTGGAAAGGTCGCGGAGCGGATAGAACGGTGCGATATAGAGAATGGCATTAAGGATATTAAACAGGGTATTGCCGATCAATGGAAATGTCTTTAGCTTGGAAAGGGTTTCGTACCCGGTCTTGAGTTTGTTCCAGAGCTTGAGCTCGTCCTCGTTTGAAGTTTCGGGTTCACCGACATTGATGACTTCGCCACCCTCGGCCAGGGGTTTGAGCGCAAACGCCGCCCTCTGGTGGCCCAGTCCCATGCGGATGCTCACCACCCAGGCCTTCTGCGAACTCTCTTTCTTTGACGCCATACAGGATACTCCTTTCCGTACAATACTATTATTTTCCACACTGTCACTTTTTGCAATCATTTTTTTATTAATAGGAGCCTTTCGGACTTCCCCTTGTTGTAAAAACCAGGACATCGTATATTGAAGGCGATGGAAACACCTATAATCCTGTTTGAAGACGAATACTGCATAATAGCCCTTAAAAAGCCCGGAGATCTTGTTGCTCAGGACAAGGCCGGAACACCTTCACTTGCGGATTCGCTTGCAAAAAGCAAGGAATCCTTTCTTCAACCCGTGCACCGCCTTGACCGCCCGGCGAGCGGCGCGGTTCTCTTTGCCAAAAGCCGCGAGGCATTCACAAGGTTCTCTTCCCTCTTTCAGAACAGGACAATTAAAAAAATATACTGGGCTGTTGTGGAAAAACCATTGCCACAGGATTCAGGCCGCCTTGTCCACAACCTGGTCACAAGCAAACACATAAACAAGTCCTTTGCATCCCCGGATTCCAAAGAAGACAGCAGCGAGGCGATCCTGGACTACCGCACAACCGGAAAAAGCGACCGCTACTGGTTTCTGGAGATATCCCTGACCACTGGCCGCCAGCACCAGATCCGCGCACAGCTTGCGGCAGCCGGATCACCCATCAAGGGTGATATGAAATACGGTGCAAAACGCGGCAACCGCGACAGGAGCATTCTCCTGCACGCGAGGACTCTTGCATTCACACACCCGTTTACCGGCGGGGAAATATCAATAACAGCACCTGTGCCGGATGATGTGCTGTGGAAAATGATGGAAAATTTATTGCAGCCCGGGGAAGACGAAAAGAGGTGAACATGGAGTATCTTGTCTGCAATATTGTAGGCCTTATTCCATGTCTTGATACTGCGCGTGCGGAAATTACCCGGGACTCCAAAGGTGAGGAGATATTCATATTGAGGAGAATTGCCCTTGATGAAGCGTCGATCAGGAGTTATAACAATTCCATTGGTTTACCCCTGAAAATATTCCGGCTTAAGGAAAGTCCAAAGTATATCATTATACACTCGGATGTCATGCAAGCCATGACCGGTGCGGGGATCCAGGGGATCGAATTCCGAAAACCAGGGGAAGCCGGCGATTTTCTGTGAACATTCCGTGCTCTTACACGTAAAAATCATCTGCCTTTTTATCAAAGTGAAGGATATTGTTTGCATACCAGATCTGAAGCTTCAGATCATGGGACTGCAGATAGTTTTTCTTCAGGGAAAACATCCTGCCTCCCCTTCCTGGCCCGCCCGCGTGCGGATCAGGAGTCGCATTCAGATGGTCTACGGTTTTTTTTGCCAGTTCTTCAATTGGAAGCACATTCCCTCGTGAATCTTCCACATCGACAAACCGGACATTTTCCTTTTTAAAATGTTCATGGAAATGGAAGAGCTTGTCATCAAGGGTCTTCAGATGAATAATCTCGTGCTGTCCCATTGCCTTGCAGATAAGGTGTATGGGGAAAACAGTTTCAAGCCCGCCCATGCGGGCCCGAAAATCTTCCGCATAGCGCTTGAAAGCCCGAAGCGACGGGAAATCCATGTCGCTGAGAAGTTCAGGTTTGCCGTACCTGCTTACCTCCCTGACCCTGGCCTGTTTGTGAATACCCGCATATTTTGGATACTTGTGGTATACAAACCTCTGTTCAAAGAAATACCTGAGAGCCCTGGTTGTTGATCCCGGGCCTGGAGGATGCACGGTGAAGGGGGCATCCGGTATTTTTGAAAAACCGATGTTTACCGGCGTGATATAAGCCTTGATATTGTTGGCACGCGCAAGGTCATACAGAAGCTTGATCATTGCCCAGTTGATCTGGCGCAGTTCGCCTGTCTTTGACCTGCCACCATTGTTTTTGCCGGTCCTCGTGTCCTTCTCGTACTCGAGGAAAATCATGAGATCATGCTTTTCAGGACTGCTGCAGAACACCTGCTGTTTCAAATATAACGGAAGAACATTCTTGAAATAGAAATCCTTGTCAAGAAAAGCCTGCGGATGATTTTCGCAGGTCAGACAGGAATCCTCGCGCAAAAAAACAAATCCACCGTAGGACCTCAGGGCCATGTTCAGTTTGCCCACAAACAGGTTCTGGCCGGCCAGGATCATTATCCTGTTGTTGACAAAATCATGGTGCAGGGGCTGGAACGCGGTAAAATCATACAGGCTCCTGTGGCGCGGCAGCAGTATGTTCACTGAATCAGGGTCCCTGGCTATCTTGAAGTTGTCCGGATGAATGTCAACGTCCATGTACTCCAGGGCGCCGGATGTCCGGACAAACCGCTTTGTATCAGGGGGGCCGGTAAGTGTATCCCAACCAATTGCTGATTGGCGGAGTCTGAGCTGGTCAGGGTATTCATCCAGCCTGTGTCCAATATACGGGAAATAATCCTCTGGCTTCTCAAATACAAGCTGTTTTTGGGCTTTCTGGAACAGAAGATTCCTCCAATCTAGAATAGTGAATGCTTATATTATTCCATAATAATAGCAGTCACAGAGGTAAATTTCAAGAGAGCGAGAAACCGAAAAGTTATATCTTATCCCGCAAGCCTAATTTTTTCTGCTTTCTTCTGTAAGCTCACATACTTTCCCGCCCATTTCAAGTCCCTTTTCCGTCAGGATTCCCTGATATGGCTCTCCCTCCCTGGGAGTAAAGATAACAGTATTT
>RPPD01000385.1 GCA_003818675.1 Spirochaetaceae bacterium | reverse complement strand
TACGCGGCCGGAATCATGAAGATCACCGCCAAGGACCTTTATCACTTCAAGATCATTGACGAGATCATCGAGGAGCCGGCCGGCGGTGCGCACAAGGATCCCACGCAGACCGCGTCAAATATCAAGGCATCGATTTTACGCAGTCTTGAAGCCCTTACCGTAAAGCCCAGGGACCAGCTTTTACGTGACAGGTTTGATAAGTTTCGCGACATGGGTCTTTACGTGGAGAAAAAGTCAGAGAAAAAGAAGAATCTTCTGCAGAGGATTTTCAGCAAATAAATGACAGTTTGGAGTTCCGATGTATTCCCTGCATCTTCTTGAGTAACTATACTGCGACGGTTCCTCCAAAGTATGTAATTATCATCAGCGAAAAATTGTACAGGAAATGTGATGCCGCAACCACGTGGAGATTCCTTGTCTTCTGGTAGACAAGCTGAAAGAACAGACCCACCAAAAAGGCAATCACTGCACCAGCCCATCCCTGCGCCAGGTGAAACATGCCGAAAATCAATGACGGGATCAGGACAGCTGCAGTCTCAGGGAACTTGAAATCAAGGCATCTTTTATAGAGATACGAGCGGAAAAAGAGCTCCTCTTTATACGCAACAACAACACAAAAAACCGCTGATAGTGCAAGACCAACAGGTTCGCGTATGACTATATCGTATTCTTTAAAGAGCATTTCCTGCAAATTTGCGGGCAACAGGTTTTGTAAAAGCTTAACTGCATTTGATCCTGCGATCAATACTGCCCATGCCGCGCATGCTGCAATAAAAGTCCAGACAGCATCCCTGATTTTAGGTGCGCCAAAGCCAAAGGACTGAATTCCTTCACCGTTTATCATGAGTATGTAAATGAACAGAAGAATTTTTGGGATGACAATCAGGGTATAAATGATAAAAAATTCCGGGGAGAGTTCTCCCTCGGATGTAATGCTGTCCGTTCCCGTGTTGCTGTTAAAAAGGACATCAGGGATGAAAAAAAAGAGCAGGAAGACCAAGCTGAGTTCCGCAATCTTACGCTTCATCTGATGTGTGTACCTGGTTGACATAATTTAGTCAACTGGAAGACCCCTTGCAAAGGCTCATTTTTTGCACTATTGTGGCTATTGTTCAAAAAAACAGGTGATATTGAAAACATAAATCCGCTGAAAACACTGGTTTTTCGGCAATCCTTACTGTAAAGTAATCCTAAAGGAAATCGATAATTAGAGTATATGTGGGTCCTTGTCCCGATTTTAATAGTTTTAGGCTCAGCGGTCGCCGCATTTCTCCTTTTAAGGAGACTGGGGGGCGGTAAATTCCCCTGGTTGCAGTTCTACGGTCGCGGCAAGGAATCGGGATTCACATTTGCAGAGATAAATCTTCTGCGCAAGATGGCCATAGAGAACCAGATGCAGAATCCAACATCGCTTTTCTGGTCCATCAAGCAGCTTGACCGTTCCATAAAGGGGCTTCTCATCAAGTACCAGGCCATGGGCGGTGAAAACGAAGAACGAAGTATCAGGATGATCACCAAGCTATATGAGTTTCGCAAGCGCGTGGAGTTCAGTCAGCCAAAATACAAGTTAGGTCTTAAAACCTCAAAGAACCTTGTCCAGCACCAGAAAATCAGAATCATGCTTCCAGGGCTTGGGCCATTTTATTCCAGCGTGGTGGAAAACCTCAAGAAATACATGGCGCTCTCATATCCGAGGGGGCCAAAGCTCCCGCCTGGTTTTTCATGGAAAAACCAGCGGATAGGCATTTATTTTTTCAGGGAAACAGATGCCGGCTATTTCTTCCAGTCCAAGGTACTGAATGATTTCACGGATAAACGATATCCTATACTCCACGTCATGCACTCGGAAAACCTTGTACGCGCCCAGAAAAGGCGGAGTGTGCGGGTGGATTGCGGCATCCAGGCCATGCTCTATCCGCTCCGCAACCTCTCTGAGGCAAGCGAACAGGTTGAGACCATGAATGGCCTGAAATCCATGCTCGTGGACCTTTCCGAGGACGGAGCTGCCATTCTGGTAGGTGGTCAGGCCAAGGTGGGTATAGCAGTCAAGTTACAGTTTAACCTTGGTGACAACACCATCGTGATGAGCGGCGTCATCAAGGGAACCACCTATGACCAAAAAAAGAACCGGTCAATTCTCCATATGCAGGCGCAGCCTCTGACCATGCCCATGCAGAACAGAGTGCTCACCTATGTTTACAACATCTTCAGCGAGAGGGAGGATCGTCCGCAACCAGGTCCCGCCAAAAGGCCCTCTCCGCTCTCACCACCTTCCCAGCCCATGCAAAATCCTCAAACCCAGCAAAATCCCCAGGTTCCACAGCCTCCGCATGGTCCTTTTTCAGAGTAATTCCTTTTTTTATAATTTCCTTTAAAAAAAAATGGTTTGAATTTGCGTTTGTGAACCATTAGTATATGGTGAAGCAATACTCTTAAGAATCCGGGGGAAAATATGAAGAATAGAATAGTACTGTTTTCGCTCCTTTTTGCCTTGCTTTTGCAGGGTATGTGGCTTTTTGGCCAGGATCAGACCGCGCTTCTGGACTCATACAGCCGGAATTTTGAAAAATCCGACATTCGGACAAAGCTCCAGCTTATACAGGACGCTGCAGGCCGCAACAATGCCTCGCTTGCACCGCTTTTTCTGCAGGCGGTTAACTGGTCTATAAACCTGTCCGAGCGGGGAAGGGACGAGTCCACAATCAGGCAGATGTGCCTGGTAGCTGTCGCACAGATTGAAAAGTGGAACCATGCAGATGCCAGGATGCCTATCTGGAAGCTCTTCATTATGGACAAGGATTCCAACATCCGTGCCAATATCCTCAAGGCCATCGCGGTTATTGGCAAGGAAGACCGGGATCTCGCGGGTCAGATCAATATCTGGCTGGATGAGCAGAACCAGATTTTTTCCACTGGCAAACAACCCCAGATCACGGTCATCGCGCAGTGCGTGAAAACCTTGGGTGCCCTGAACCAGGACAGCAGCTTCCAGGTTGTTTTTAACGCCATGAACGCCGGTTATTCAAATGAAGTATCAGCTCTCTGCCGCGGTGTGCTTTTGAAGCTCGAGGGAGATTTCAAGGCGCTTCTATTATCCATTATTGCATCTGGGACCATGAAGGAACGCAGGCAGGCACTGGATCTGGCCCTGGAGAACACTGCCATGTCCGATGCGGACAAGGGC
>RPPD01000384.1 GCA_003818675.1 Spirochaetaceae bacterium | reverse complement strand
GCGGCGCATCATGTCCATGGCGATGTGTTTGGATACAAGGAAGGCCGATGTGAGATTGATGGTCAGCACCTTTTCCCAGTTTTCCAGCGGCATGCGGAAAACAAGGCCGTCGCGCGTGATTCCCGCGTTGTTCACGAGTATATCCAGGCCGCCCGATTCCGCGAGCACGGCCTTTACCGCCGCGTTGACCTCTTCCTCGGCGGAGACATCCACCTTTTTGAACACGACCTGGCAGTTGTTCTTCGCGGCAAGCGAAGCGAGGTCGGCCGCCTGTGCGCTTTCAGCGAGGTCAAAATAATAGACCGTCGCGCCTTCCTTAATGAACAGCTGGACGATTTCAAAACCGATCCCGCGGCCTCCGCCGGTGACAAGCGCTTTTTTCCCCTGCAACAACATGATCAATTACCCCCTGATATCTGATTTATATCCTCAAGTTTGCCGGCTCCCACACAAGGGACTTTCTCCGTAAAGGCCTTCCACAGACCCTTGAGCACAGTTCCCGGACCAGCTTCAACATATCTTCCATAATTATCCGCGAGGATTGCAGCCTCTTCCTTTACCCACAGGACAGGACTTGTGACCTGTGCAACACAGAGCTTCTTTGCCTCGACCTCATCCGCAATGGCCTTTCCCGTGACATTTGAATATACAGTGATGCTCGGCTTGCCGAAGGAAATGTTCTGTAAATAAACTGAAAGCTTTTCCTGCGCAGACTTTAAAAGAGGCGTGTGAAACGGGCCTGAAACCTTAAGCGGTATGACCCTCTTTGCTCCCGCAGCCTTCAAGGCCTCCCCGCCGGCGGCAAGACCTTCCTGCGTGCCCGCAAGCACCACCTGTACCGGACTTGTATGATTTGCGATGTACACATCAGCTCTTGCAGCTGCCCCAAGAGCTGCAAATGCGGCGTCATAGGAAAGGCCGATTATCGCGGTCATACCAGCCTTGCCTGCTGCTGTGTCAGCAGCGCGGCTCGCCTGTTCCATGAACTCGCCCCTGGCCTTTACAAGCGGAAAGATATCCGCGACAGGAATAATCCCCGCATGACACAAAGCCGCGTACTCGCCCAGGGAAAAACCCGCACACCCTGAGGCAAGAAAACCGCGTTCAGTCAACACCATTGCTGCTGAGAGGTTTGCGAGCGTTACCGCCACCTGTGTCTTGTCTGTCTCTTTAAGCTCGTCTTCAGTAGCCTCGAAAAGCAGGCGCTTTGTATCCATTTTTGCGGTTTCAGAAGCGATTTCAAAGAGTTCTTTAACACTGTTGCTTGATTCATATAAGTCTTTGGCCATGCCTGGATGCTGCGCACCCTGGCCCGGAAACAAATAACATGTTTTCATTCTGATTACTCTCTTTTACAGGCTTATTTCACTCGCATCGCAAAATACCACATGCTCTATACGGTGTCAAGCACGGTAAAAACACTGAAAAACATATACCCGAGTAAATATTCTTCTATTAGAATAGTTTTTTTCAGGAAAGAGGTTATATTTTCCAATGCAGAACAGGATTTATGACTGATCCTGTCATTATCTTTACCAAGTTGGAGGAGAAATGAACTTCACAAAAACCAAATTTATCACAAGCTGCCTGATCCTGTCTATCATTGCAATTGCTTCAGTTTTCCCGCAGAGTACTGAATTGACCGATACCCTGGCGCGGATTGAGTCGCACATAAATCTCCTCTCTCAGCGCTCGGAGTCAGGCCGGATCATCGGCGGATGGACCATGGTTGGAATGGGCGCTCTGGTTGCAGGCATTGGTATTCCTGCAGTTGAATTCTCCGACCTGTCCAGGGAAGATAAAATAATTATGGAACTCGCCCTGGGAGGAAGCGGGGCAATCCTTACTGGCATCGGAATTGTCAGTATAGCCGTTCCTGGCGAAAGCGAGCGTGTTGCAAAGCAGTTCAACGGCATGCCACAGCGTACGGACAGCGAAATAATGTCCAAGATCCGGCGAGGCGAGGTCTTTCTCCAGACCCTGGCCCAGCGGGCAGAGAAGAACAGACACATCATCGCCATTTCCAGCATCGCGGCAGGCATTGGCGAGATTGTGACATATTTCATGATGCCTGAATACGGAGATGAAGAATACATGCTTTATAGTGTTCTTGGGACCGGAATTGGTGCATGTCTTGAGGGAATCGTTTACCTCATCTTCAAATCAGAAGAGGAACTGGAATGGGATTCATATTCCTCATGGAAACGTGACCACGGATATACCAGAAATGATACTGGTTCTGCACTTTCACTGGCAATCACGCCAAGGTTTGGCGGTATCAATTTGGCGGCCAGGCTGTCATTCTGATTCGCCTCAATTAACAAATAAAAACCTGGCAATAATGCCGGGTTTTTTTATGCCTTTAAAGTATTCCCTCGCATTGATTCTTCATTTATAATGGCCGGAATGAAAGCCGATAAAAAACTTGCGGATTTTTTCCGCATGCTCGCTGTAAAAAGCGGGAAACTTATAAAGAATTATTATGAAACGGGATTTACAGTTGAGATAAAGGCAGACCGGACTCCTGTCACCATCGCGGACAAAAAGGCCGAGGAGCTTCTCCGCAACCTCATCATGTCCGAATTCCCTGATCACGGAATCCTGGGCGAGGAATATGGCCCACTCAATCCGCAAGCCGAGCATGTCTGGGTCATAGACCCAATTGACGGTACAAAGAGTTTTGTCGCCAGGGTGCCCATGTTTGGTACACAGATAGGACTTCTTCACAAAGGCCAGCCTGTGGCAGGCTGCATCAACAATCCGGCACTGGACCTCTACCTATACGGTGATAATACCTGTGCATGGCTTAATGACAGGGAGGTGACATGTCGCGCCTGCGCTTCATTGGAAAACGCCTTGCTCTGTACATCTGATCCTGTCAATCCCGCCAAATACCGGGACGGCGCTGCGTTTGAAAGGCTCACATCAAAAGTCAGGATGTACAGGACCTGGGGCGACTGCTACGGCTACATGCTCCTCTGCCGCGGGGACATTGACATCATGGCAGATCCTGTGATGAATCCCTGGGACAGCCTGCCAATTATCCCCATACTCCGCGGTGCAGGTGCAACAGTCACAGACTGGCAGGGCCGCGATCCGGTTATAAACACGGACAGCATGATTGCCGCATCACCGCAGATACACGCAGCTGTCATAAAATTACTCAATGGAGAAACAAACTGAT
>RPPD01000383.1 GCA_003818675.1 Spirochaetaceae bacterium | reverse complement strand
TTATTATTACGTTATTGCTTTCAAGGGCGTATGCCCCGTGTACAATCTCCATCGCATTTAACTGGAGGAGCTTCTCAAAAAACTTTTCCTTGTCTGACTTTGGAATGGCCATGACATTTACCCTGATGATCACAACCGGGTCAGCCGCTGCAACCACGATGTTGCTGGATCCATTGCTACGGTCACGAATGATCCACGTGCCGTCCGCAGCCTCCTCATGGTTCAGGGACAGTTTCAAAAGATATCCATTGATTTTTTCCTTGATTGTCATCCCGTCCTCCTCTTTTTATTTGGATCTGCTCAAACAAACTATTGTCAGCCCAGAAAAACTTGACCGGAATCATCAATCACAAGAATGGTCTTGCACTCCGAGCAACGGAAGCGGCCAGCGCGGACAGCCTTGAGTTTTTTGGAGCAAATGGGACACTTGAAAATCTTCGGGAAAATGACGCCCGCCTGTCCCTCGCCTGTCTGAGTGAAGAAGGCAACCGCATCCTCAAGCGTCTCCTTGATGTTGAAGAATTGGCTGAATCCGAGGAGCTGAAAAACTTCATACACCTTGGGCTGGATCTCAAGAAGAACAAGGTCTCCTCCACGCGGTTTGACCGCCTTCAGGAAAGCGGTGAACGAACCTATGCCAGTACTTGAAACATAGTTGAGTCCACCACAGTGAAAGATGAGTTTTATATAGCTCTTGTCAATTGCCTTGGTAACCCGCTTCTGGAACAGGTTTGAATTGTATGTATCTATATAGCCGCTCAAATAAAGGACCAGACAGCCTTCAACGTTATCTATTTTCTGGAGACGTATTTTAAGGCTTTCGTCCTTTTCGTCGTCGAAACCGGGGATGATGTCGTTATTATTCATATACGAATTCCTTTGCAGAAGTGAATTTTGGCGAAAAAGCCCAATTCCTCTATCATTCCGTCTATTATTATATTGTCATTTCGGCGTTTGTCAAACATATTTGGAAAAATATTTCTATTTATAAGTCCAAAAATATTGACAGAAAACGCTTCCTGGCAGTACTACAAACAGGGGTATTACTCATGAAACGACTGACAAAACCCGATTCCCTCTCCCGTTTAAGGGTGATCCTGACACGGCCAAAAGACCCCAGAAACATAGGCTCTGTTTGCCGTGCCATGAAAACAATGGGACTTACAGACCTCGCCATTGTGGCGGACCGCAGTTCTGGTGATCAGGGGGCCTTCTTTGGCCCCAGACTTGAGTCGGAAGTCCTCGCCTCCAGAACCGCGGTCCATGCGGATGACATACTGAAAAAGGCGTGCAGGCATGAAAACCTGGAGGATGCCCTGGCTGACACTGTGCTCGCAGCAGGGATTACCCGTCGCCGCGGAAAATTCCGCAAATACAATTCCCTCACCCCTGAAGAGTTCGCAGCCAAAGCACTGACAATTAAAAAGGGAAAAATCGCCGTGGTCTTTGGCGCGGAGGAGGATGGGCTTCTGGACAAGGAATTGGATTGCTGCCAGCTCGCTGTGCATATCCCCTCATCACCTTTATTTCCATCCCTTAATCTCTCCCATGCGGTCCAGATCATGGCCTATACACTGTTCAGGGAGGCGCAAAAGGACATTATTCGGGCTTTTACTCCAGTTACGATCAGAGAACTTGAAGAATCCATCAACCACATCATCAGCCTGCTTGAACCTTTGGATTTTTACAAAAATGAGGAAGCCAAAAACCTGGCTTTGTTCCTGAAGGATATTTTGGGCAGATCATGCCTTTCCAGAGGTGAGCTGGAGCGATATCTGACCCTGTTTATTAAGATCAGTGGCGTATTCACAAACCTGAACAGGAAAGCCGCTCCACCCGAACCCCGCAATTGACAATCCAGCCCCAAACTGCTATTTTATCGTTCGCAGGCGTAAAGAAGCAGTTTTTTGATTTTTCAGATAGGAAAAACCGCTTCTTCAAGTTGAGCTGAAAAACAACATTCTTGATAGATGTCGAAGTTTTTCAGCTCAAACCGGATGGATGGAGAATGAGTATTTACCTTTCTTTGATCGAGATCTTTGATAAACGGATGAAGAACCAAAAATATCCTTATTAAATTGAGATTTTTGGTTCTTCAATGTCAGCCCGAAGCCTTCCATTATTTTCTGTATGGAGGGCTTCGGGCTGACGGGCGATTAACTCAGCGGGAGAGTGCTACCTTCACACGGTAGAAGTCACAAGTTCAAATCTTGTATCGCCCATATTTCCTTTTCAGCTGCCATTTAGGAGTTTCATCTTTTTCCGGCTTAAATCTGCAAGTGTATCGAAACTCCGTGGTTGCCCAGGTATGCCGCCACCCCATTCAGGCTGACAGGCAACCACAGGATGGCCCAAAACTATATAAATAAATGAAAGTCATTGTATACAATATGATACTTTTATTACCTGCATTATTACCTGTTTTTATTTGATCCATCTAATTTATTGCTGAGTAACCAATTATAATTTCTCCATTTTGTGTAAACATGGTATGAATCTTGCATATAAATATGTTAGAGAAATACTATGTTTGATAGGGTTACAACAACAGCATCAAAACAGACGAAGATACTCCCCAGTGTTTTAGGCCTTCGCGGAGAAATAATTCGCAAGCTTATACACTTTATAATCGCAATTATTCCCCTAATTGCAGCATACAGCAGAGTTATGGCCTTTTCACTCCTGACCGCAGGTACAATCGGTTATGTTATCGCAGAACAACTAAGGCTTTCAGGCATGAAAGTGCTCATTATCTCAGATATCACCATCATGAGCTCCAGGGACAGAGACAAAGGTCGCTTTGTAATGGGTCCTGTGACCCTGGCTATCGGAGCAATGGCAGCACTTCTTCTGTATCCAGAACCCGCCAGCCGTATCGCAATATATGCACTGGCCTTCGGGGACGGATTTGCCAGTCTCATTGGAAAACTCGTCGGCGGAATCCGCATTCCCCATACAAAGGGCAAAACCTTTGCTGGAAGCATGGCCTGTTTTATTGCAGTTCTCTCAATCAGTTTCAGGATCCTGCAGGATCCTATCAAGGCAGTAATAATTGCCACTAGCGCAAATGTGCTGGTAGGATTACCAACAGATGATCTGGGCAACATTCTTATTCCAGTCGGCACAGGGCTTGCAACGGTAATCCTTTTAGCATAACTCCAATTCCACTATACTCGTCCTCACATCCAAC
>RPPD01000382.1 GCA_003818675.1 Spirochaetaceae bacterium | reverse complement strand
GAATTACGAGGTCCATTTTTGGCAGCTTGGGCACACACTGGCAGAGGACCAGTTCGACTTTATCCCTGCCAACATCGCAGTCTATACCCCCTGCCTGCCCCCTGTCAGACATGCAATTAACAATAGCATGATCCCGCCCAACCTGCGTAATTGTACAATGGTATTGAACTCCAGTCATAGTTATGCCAGTGAATGAATCTCCGGCAGAGAGCCGCCTTACATTGACAAGATAATGGAAATCCTTGCCTGAGACTGTAATTGTCTGTTCATTATTGGCCTTACCGGTCTCCTGCTCATAAGGAAGAAGGAACTGTCTCAAGGGTACTGCCTCATCCGTCCGTGCCTGACACCTTCACAAAGCAGTGTCTGTGCCTGGGTCCGTCAAACTCGCAGAAAAATATTCCCTGCCAGGTGCCCAGGCAGAGCTCTCCATTCTCCACAGGAATACAGACACTTGAGCCAAAAAGCGATGCCTTGATATGCGCGGCTGAATTCCCTTCAGAATGCGCATAGTTGTCATGCAAGGGTATCAGCTTGTTCACGGTTTTAAGGATATCGTCAACAACATCAGGATCAGCGGCCTCGTTGATGGTCACCCCTGCCGTGGTATGGGGCACGTAAACCACACAAAGACCACTTTTTATCCCGCTGTCCGCCAAAGCACTGCGGACTTTTGCCGTTATGTTTACAAATCCGGTTTTCCTGTGCGTTTGAACATCAAACTGCTTAAGGGACGGCATTCCTATTTTCCTGTCCTCAAATATTCCATTGCGCGCTGAAGCACAGGATCTGTTCCAAGGTCATAAACCGGAGGATTGTTCAATTTCCTCGACACCTCAATATTGATAAGTCTGCGCAGCACCAGGTCACGCAGTGTGATCCCGTCCCGCTTCAAGCCTGCCAGAAAATCCGCAATCTGCTTCTCGGTTGGCTGCGGGGTTTTGGTTACAAACTGGGTGATCAATCCATCCTTGATTATGCGTTCGTAGGACTGTTTCTCAGTGTCTGTGAAATCATCTTCTTTTATAATGATGTCAGGGGTGATTCCGGTTTTATCTATGGTGTACCCGTTTGGCGCATAGAACTTGGCCACAGTGAGCTTGAAACCAGCATCCTCAATGAACTTGACATACTGGACAGTTCCCTTGCCATAGGACTGCTCGCCAATGATGACTGCGCGCTTCTGGTCCTTTACTGCACCTGCAAATATTTCTGACGCCGAGGCTGAACCGCGATCAATCAGCACCACAAGGGGGAAGTTTGACGCAACCATATCATTATTCTTGTTTGCATTATAGACCATGTTCTCTGAGGCGACCCTGCTTCTTACAGAGACAATCTGTCCCTCTGACAGGAAATAGTCCGCAATTGAGACAACCGAAGAAAGCACTCCACCCGGATTTGAGCGAAGGTCGATGACAAGGCCTTTCAGACCCTTTGCCTTGAAATCCGTAATCACTTCCTTGATGCGCCCGGGAGTGAAGTTGGTAAACTCAATTATCCTGATGTAGCCAATGCCATTTTCCATCATGGCGCTCTTGACAGTAGGCACTTCAATGCTCGCCCTGACCACGGAGACATCAAAGACAAGCGATTCACCGCGCCTGACCGTGAGTACGACCTTGGTGCCTGGTGTACCGCGCATCTTCTTGGTCACCGCGTCTAATGTAAGCTCCAGTGTTGATTCACCGTCAACCTTGATGATCAGATCCCCGGCATTAAATCCTGCCTTGAACCCGGGTGTTCCCTCCAGCGGAGAGACCACTTCTATGGGAGTGTTTTCAAGAAGCTTCCCGTCCTTGTCATAAATCCGCTGTTTTGAAATGACAAGTCCCACTCCGCCAAAAGCGCCGGCGGATGTATCCTCCACCTCGCGCAGGGATTCACTGGTAAGATAAACAGAATAAGGATCACCAAGGCTTTTGAAAAGTCCGTCGAGCGCATCGTCCATAAGATTGCGTGTGGCAGTCTTGTCCTGGTCTGCATAGCAATCCTTTACATAGGTATAAATGTCCTGAAACTGACGCAGCGCCTTCTGGTCCTCATAAGTAGGCCCCTGCGCCATAATCGTTGGCGCAAATGAGACCAAAAGTATAAATCCCAGCAGTACTGCGGTTATCGCCATCCATACAAGGCGTTCGCGTTTTAATATCCCCTTCATTGTCACACTCCCTCTATTTCAATCTGTCTTCTATCTAAAGCCATTATCCCGCCTGTTTGTTACAAACAAGAATGCACTGTGGTTGTCCTAACAGTGTTTAACCGTGGAGAATGAATAATTTCCTTTTTTTGCTTTAATTGAAATTATTAATTCTCCTGGGCGCCTCGAATCAAATTTTAATATTTTACTAAAAAAATGAGATTCGAGCCGCCCTTGACCATAATATAGCACAAAAGCTACACTTTCGACCATATATGGAAACCAAATGGACGATTCTGCCTGTATTTGCTGTATGGGAAATTATACGGTTCAGCCTGCTTATATACGTGTTTCTCTTTATGACAGGAATCCAGAGCCCTGAAGTACTCCTTATAATGCTCAGCACAGGAGCCCCGTCCCTGCTCCTGCCATGCATGGGGATTCTTTCGATGGTCTTCCCGCAAAAGTACAGTTTCACACCCCCTCTTATGGCCCTGGGCAAACTTGCAGGGATTTTCCCGCTCGCAGTTTACTTTATATCCAGGATCATCTCGTATTTCAGCCCCGACTATGTGGAAGATCCCATGATCGCAGGGCTCGTTTTGCCCTTTATTATTTTGTCGGTTGATTTGATTTTTATCCCGGTTTTGCTATCATTGAAGAAAGAGCACCTTGAAAATCAATGAGTTAAGGGGGGAAGGCATTCATGCAGATACTTCCAATCGCAAGCGGCAAGGGCGGCGTTGGCAAATCGCTTCTCGCGGCGAATCTTGCACTGGCCCTGGCCGAGGCGGGCAAGGAGGTCATCTGCGCTGACATGGACCTGGGCGGTTCCAACCTCCATATTCTCCTGGGTATGCAGCCCATCTCACAGGGAATTGGCGTCTGGCTGAAAAACCGCAAGGGAGCTTTTGAAGATCTCCTGATGGATACAGACTATCCCCACCTGAAGTTCATCCCGGGAGACGCAGAGATCCCTGGAATTGCAAACATCACTGTGTCACAGAAAAAGACTTTGGTGCAGAACCTGCTGGCCTTAAAGGCGGATTACCTCAT
>RPPD01000381.1 GCA_003818675.1 Spirochaetaceae bacterium | reverse complement strand
CCCCTTTTTTTTCCACTGGAAGAAGCGGCTGGAAGACTGCCTCATAATCCAGGGATGATCCAGACATCACATGGCCGAAAACTTTGTTAAAAAAAGAAACAAGCCCTGGATGGCTGCGGTAATTGAAGGGCAGGCCCAGAATGCCTTCTGGTTTGTCTCCAAAATCAGTCCTCAGGTTTTTAAAAACCCGCACGTCAGCGCCGCGGAAAGCGTAGATGGATTGTTTTTCATCGCCTACGAAAAAGAGTTTGTCAGGTTCAAGTGATGATGCAGTTGGTATCCCGTCAGTCATGAGATCCTGGCGTTCCGCCAGGAGATACAGGAGTTCCTTTTGCGTGATATTGTTATCCTGAAACTCATCGATCATGATGTACCGATATTTGCTTTTGTACCATGCACGCAGACTGGTATCCTTTTTAAGCGCCTGGACCGCCATCAGTGAAACATCACGGTAAGACGCTATTCCAAGCCTGCGTTTTTTTTCGTGGAAGCGCAATTGAAGGTCGGTTAAAAACATGAATATATCCTGCATATCCTCTTTTTTGGCAAATGTCCTGATTACTGATTCAAGATCGGATTTGAGATCCCTTACCGTATCAGTCAGTTCCTTGGCTTTGAGGTTATTGTCCGTGATTTTGCCGCCCGGCTTGTTCAGTTTGATGTTCTGCATGAGTGCCAAAGCCTCTGCGTCCATGCCTTGTTCCAGAAGGAGCGAGAGTCTTTGCCATGGTTCAAGCATTTCGCATGTTTTTGCCGTATCTGTTTTTTTTACAGGCCAGGAATTAACCAGGGAGCGTACGGTTTCAGAGAAATCATGAATCAGCCTTTTCCTGATATCTCCAAGAAATTCAAGCTGCATTTCAAGCAGGGCCTGAAAATCAATATCCTCTGAAAGTGACAATACTTCACTGCATAGTTGCGGGACAAGTTCTTCAACAAACACGGAATAGCCGCATTCAGACAGCAATGCCTGAATACCGGGTTTGCGTCCATGAACAAACAAAAGTTCCATGCCGGTCCTGGCGGCAAGTTCCGAAAGCCCCTCCTCGTCGTAGGAAAAATCCTGCGGCAAACCAAAAAAAGCTGCTGCGTTTTTTACAATTGCAGCACAAAAACTGTCTATTGTCTGGATGGAGGCGTCCTTGAAGGATGCCAGATACTGCTGTATCGAAGGCGTTGATGTGCCAGCAAGAAGCCTGTTGTAGATCCTTTCATGCATTTCCCTGGCTGCCTTTTTGGTAAAGGTGAGGGCACATATTTGTTCTATGCCTGCGTTTTGTTCTGTGAGAAGCCTGTAATATCGTTCTGTCAGAACCGCGGTTTTTCCTGAGCCAGCTCCAGCAGTCACTACTGTGTTTATAAGTGAGTTAATTGCCTTTTTCTGGTTTGGATCGAATTCCAGCCTGTCAGCCATAATTTGCACATTATTATATCATATGAAAGCAGATACCATCCAGCGCCAGGAGCATTCCTGGTTGTTGAAATTTTTTTTATTATTTGCTTGACTTTGTTGCCAAAATAAACTAACTTTTTAATGTATTAAGACACTAATACAATGATACAATGAATAATATTAGTAAAATTGACATTCAAACATATTATTTTAACTATATTTTAAATAAAATAAGATTTATTAAAAAATAAGTTAATTTATTTGACTTGAGTGTTTAATAAACATATATTCACTTTAATTATTTTGATAAGGAGAGGATCATGAATGTCATCGAACTGCAGAATGTGAAAAAGGATTACCCCCTGGGTGCCACAACAGTCCACGCCTTGCGCGGAGTTGATCTGGCCATAAAAGAAGGGGATTTTATATCCATAGTAGGGCCTTCTGGAAGCGGCAAGACCACACTGTTGAATATAATCGGATGCATTGACCATGCCACCGAAGGCTCGGTAAAAATCCATGGGGAGGAAGTGACCACCCATTCGGACAAAAAGCTCACAGACTTGCGGCTTCATACGATTGGATTCATTTTCCAGACTTTCAACCTTATTCCGGTTCTCACTACCCGCGAAAATGTGGAGTTCCCGTTGCTTCTCATGAAGCGTGATGACCTGTCCAAGAAGGAAATCCGCGAGCGTGCGGAAAAGCTTCTTGTGGAAGTGGGGCTTAAGGACCAGATGACCCAGCGGCCGTTTGAGCTGTCAGGCGGGCAGCGCCAGCGCGTGGCTATCGCGCGGGCCCTGGTGACAAAGCCCGCGATTGTGCTTGCGGACGAACCCACCGCCAACCTGGATTCAGATACCGGCGAAAAGATCCTGGGTCTCATGAAGGAACTAAACCTGCTTGAAAAGACAACCTTTATTTTTTCCACGCATGATCCGGACATCCTCAAGTATGCAAATGGCGTGGTCAAAATCAAAGACGGTCTGAAAGTGTCCTAGGGGGTGGAGCAATGTTGATTTTCAAAATCGCTTGGAGAAATCTTATGCGTCACAAGGGAAAGAGCATCATCGTAGGGACGATTCTCTTCCTTGGCGCGCTGATCATGACCCTGGGTAATGCAACCGCCATTGGCATGCAGCGCGGCGTGGACGAAAACATCGTCAAGAGTTTTACGGGACACATAGTGCTTGTTTCAGCGGAGGAGCAGAAGGAAAATGTTCTTTTTACGCCCATGGCAAAGCCCCTCAAGGTGCTGCCGGAATACTCCAGCCTCAAGGAAGCGCTCGCGACCCAGGAATATATCAAGGATTATATCCCCATGACCCGGGGTGGAGTCGCTATTTTGGGCGAAGAACAGATGAGCTTCATGCTCACCTTCGGCTGCAATTTTGACGATTTCCAGAGGGTCTTCGGGAATCCCGTTGCGTCCCTGGAAGGCAAGCTTTTGACCAACGGGGACCACGGTATCATGGTCAACAAGAACGGTCGCGAGAATCTGTATAAATTCCAGGGATTCTGGCTTGTGCCCGAGGGCGATGAAGTCAAAAAGGAGAACCTGACCGAAGACGCCAAAAAGGAGCTGGACATCCTGGATGTCAGGCACTTCCTCATGCTTGGCGGTTACGGAGAAAAGAATTCAACGGACAAGGAAGTGCCGGTGCGGGGCATCATAAAGTTCAAGTCCCTGAATTCCGTCATGCAGGAACTCACCATAATGGATATCGAGACCTACCGCGAGCTCTTCGGGTATTACACCGCCAGGGACGTCGTGGAAGTACTCCCGCCCCAGCAGCAGAAGCTGATTG